>JAGYNW010000319.1 GCA_018399915.1 Candidatus Omnitrophota bacterium | reverse complement strand
AAGGAGATGCGACATGGATAAACAAATTGCAATAATCGCTCTGGATGATGAACCGAACATTCTTTCTGCATTCCAGCGGCTTTTTTTTAATGAAAGCTTTCAGATATTCACGACCACAGATTATAAACAAGCGCTGGAAGTTTTGGACAAAGAGAACATAAAGATCGTTCTCAGTGATCAGCGGATGCCGGATATAGACGGAGTGGACTTCTTAAAGATGGTAAAAGAACGCAAGCCGGATGTGGTGCGTATGCTTATTACCGGGCATACGGATATCAAAGCCGCGGAGGATGCGATCAATGTCGGCCAGGTTTACAGTTTCATCAATAAACCCTGGAATACCGATGAGCTTAAGGCTACCATCAGCAGGGCTTTAAAGCATTATGACCTTGTTGTGGAAAACCGTAAACTTTTTGAAGCAACAATCGCCAAGAACGAAGACCTGGAGATCCTGAACCGGAAATTGAAGAATATGTATGAGGTGCAGAAAGAATTCACATCCACGGTCTCTCATGAATTGCGCACACCTTTAGCGTCCATCAAATCCACGGTGGATCTGGTTTTAAGCAAGACCGCCGGAGAACTTAACGAAGATCAAGTCAAGTTCTTATCCAAGGCGAAAAATAATGTGGACCGTTTGGGACGGCTTATTAATGACATACTCGACTTGACGAAGTTAGAATCCGGAAAGACCAAATTAAATATAGAATTTAATGATCTCCAGCCACTTATTGCTGAAGTGGTTGATATCCAGAAGATCCTGGCCCAGGAAAAAGGTTTATTCCTGGATCACCAGCTTCCTGAGAAATTGGTCAAGATCCCTTTTGACGCCGATAAGATGCATCAGGTGTTTAACAATTTGATCGGTAACGCTATCAAATTTACCAAAGAGGGCGGCATAACCGTTTTTTGCGGAGATTATACGGACAGCAATTATATCAAGATCTGCATCAAAGATACGGGCCCCGGCATCAGCCCGGATGATCAGGATAAGCTGTTTCACAAATTTCAACAGTTAGGTGAGTCAACCTCCCAGGTCGGGGGAACCGGTTTGGGATTAGCGATTTGTAAAGAAATCATTGAAAGGCATGGAGGCAAGATCTGGGTGGAATCAAAAGTCGGTCAAGGAAGCACCTTTTGTTTTATCTTGCCTGTCACCGAGAGGAGGGGAGCATATGGAAAAGAGGAATAAACTTGTATTGATCGTTGATGATGAAGAGGATCTCAGGGATACCGTTGAGTATAAATTTTCTTCCAGCGGATTCCAGGTGGCCACGGCGGTTGACGGGGTGGATGCTTTGGAAAAACTGGAAACCATAAAGCCGGATCTTATCATTCTGGACGTCAATATGCCACGCATGAACGGCATCGAGTTTTATAATGAGATTAAAGGCAGTGATGATAAGCCTCCCTATCCGGTCCTTGTTCTGACGGCCAGGGCTAATATGGAACAACTTTTTAAGGATTTGGATGTTGACGGGTTTATGCCCAAGCCTTTTGATCTGGACGCGCTTTATAAGGAAGGCGAATCTATCATCAAGAAGTATTCCGGCACGGTTATGACGGCGGCCGGAAAAGAGGAGATCCGGGCCAGGAGGATTTGTATCGCGGAGAATGAGAAGGCGGTCTCTGATCAGCTGGCCATTGCCTTTCTGGACGCCGGGTATGTGGTTAATACGGCCCAAAGCGGGGCCTCTTTGATCAAAAGGGTCAGCCTGGATCTTCCGGACGTGGTGATCGTAAAATTGCGCCTTAATGATATTTCCGGCGATGTCGCGATTCTGAAGTTGAAACGGATGGCGATCGCCGAAGGCGTTAAGTTTGTGCTTTATTCAGACCGGACCGGGGATAAAGCGGAGATCACATCTCAGATATCCAACAAAGGAGATTTGGACGCCTTTGTAGCCAGCAATGAATCTGCGGATCTTTTAGACGCGATAGACGGTCTTTTTTAAATTGTTTCAATAAAAAAACCCCTGGAGGAGAAGTCTTCCCAGGGGTTTTTATTGAAAACTTAAATTGTAATTAGA
>JAGYNW010000318.1 GCA_018399915.1 Candidatus Omnitrophota bacterium | reverse complement strand
CAGCCGTTTTTACTAATACAGAATTGGCCACACTGAGACCGATCTGTTTTGCCTGCTTATCGTTCTGAGCTTCCAATACATTGATTTCGATGAATTTCGTTGCGCCTTCACCATCGAGAATGATTTTTTTTGCCAGGTCAAGACAAACATAATGCAGGGCCTCACAAAATTTAGTGAAATCTTTTCCCGCCCGGGAAATGGTTTTATTGCCGGCCAAACCATTGGCCATAACCGCGACCATATCATTAGTACTCATACAGCCATCCATAGTTATACAGTTGAAAGAATCATCATTTGCGATTTTTAAGGCCTCTTTCAGCATTTGTGGTGATATGGCGGCATCGGTGGTGATGAAAGCCAGCATGGTTGCCATGTTCGGTGCAATCATACCCGAGCCCTTGGCACAGCCTCCTATTGTGACTTTCTTGCCCGAAAGCTGGATTTCAACAGCGATCTCTTTGGTCTTTTTATCAGTAGTCAAAATTCCTTTGGCGACCTTTTTAGCACCAGTGGTCCGGTTAAGTCCTTTTACCAATCGGGGACAAGCTTTTTCAATTTTGCTGTATGGCAGAGGTTTTCCAATGATTCCGGTAGAAGCGACAAGAACATCCTTTTGGGGGATATGTAGGAGTTGTCCGATCAAGGACGTAGTTTTTTGGGCATAGATTAGTCCGAAATCTCCAGTAAAGCAGTTGGCATTTCCACTGTTGATGATGAAAGCTTGCGCCGTATGATCTTTCACGTGTTTTTGTGAGACAATTAAGGGCGCTGCTTTAACGGAATTTTGGGTAAAAACTGCTGAACAGGCAGCGGGGACAATGCTGGTAATAAGGGCTAGATCCGGTTTTCCAGAACGTTTGATGCCGCAGCATAAAGCATTGGCTGTAAAACCTTTAGGTCTTGTGACGCTTCCTTTTATCAATTTCATAATTGCGTAATCCGATAATCGTTTTCTTTACATTAATCCCTTTGTTTCCTTCAACCCACACATGATATTCATGTTTTGGATTGCCTGGCCGGCCGCGCCTTTGACCAAATTATCAATAACGCTGGTAATAACAAGCATTTGTTTGCTTTCATCCAGTGCCAGACCAATATCACAAAAATTTGTGTAAGAAACGTTTTTAATCTCCGGTTGAATCCCCAGTGGAAGAACTCGGACAAAAGGTTCTGTTTTATAAAATCGTTTAAAAACACGGTGGATTTGAGATAAAGTTATTTTTTTCTTTAATCCGACATATATCGTTTCGAGTATTCCCCTGGTTATCGGTAACAGATGGGGAACAAAATGAGCCTGTATCCCATGACAGCCTAATCGGGACAAGATATGATTTATTTCCGGGCTATGTTGATGATTCAGCACCTTATAAGCTTTAAAATTTTCATTAACTTCAGAAAAGCTTAGTCCGATGGTGGCCTTTTTCCCTGCGCCCGAGGTTCCAGATTTGGCATCGATGATAATAGAATTCACATTATTTGTTTGTGTTGTGATTAGCGGTGCCAGTCCAAGGATGGCGGCTGTTGGATAGCATCCAGGATTTGCTATCAATTTTGCCTTTTTAATTTTTTCTTTAAACAGTTCAGGTAACCCATAGACCGCCTTACGCAAGTTTTTCACATCCGTATGGGGTAATCCATACCATTTTTTATAATTACGGGCATCGCGTAAGCGGTAGTCCGCGCTTAGGTCAATAATTCGTATCTTGGCAGACAATAATTTTGGCGTGATGGCCATCGAAATTGTATGTGGAACCGCTAAAAAAGCCACATCACAGTTTTTAATCAGGTTGTAAGGATCAAATTTTTGGCAAGATAAAGGGGAAATATCCCTCAGTTCGGGCCAGATATCAGCGATTTTGCCTTGTGTGTTATTGGCACTCAGATAGCTCACACACACATCGGGATGTTGATTAAGAATGGTCAATACGGTTTTTCCTGAATAGCCGCTAACACCTACAATTCCTGCTTTGATCATGATATCAATCCTTTAAATTTTCTTGCTCTTCCGACGAAATAAATAATGCGTTTATATTAAAAT
>JAGYNW010000317.1 GCA_018399915.1 Candidatus Omnitrophota bacterium | reverse complement strand
TCAACAAGTGTTTGATTTCCAAGAAAATTCAGTTATTAATATGAAAAATCACTAAAATAATAGGTTTATTAAAAGGGATTAAAGAGTTTATTTTATCAAAAATAGTCTTTGATTCGAGGGTCTTTGAGGGCAGGCTGGGGGTTTTTGAAGACGGAAACTCTCTTGGAATATTTCGATTATTTAGATAATTTTTAAATCAAAAAAGATGCGATAATGCGTTCATTTTTTTGATAAACAGTAAGGAAGCGGTTTCAAAATGCACGGTTTTAAAAAGAAAAAAATTCTTTTCGACGGTAAAATAAAAACATTTATGGATTTTTTATTTTTTTGTTTTACAATTGTTACAAGTTGTTGATAATAAAAGCTTTAAAAAAAATAAAATTTGAAAGAGACAGTTGCCCCCATGCATTATTATGTTATACTTAAAATACATTAATGTGCTTGCTTTATTAAGTAATATAATTGAATAAAAATAAGGCTAAAGGATGAAACAAAAAAGTAAAAAATTTTTCTTTAAGGTGGCAAGCGCAGATCTAAATTTTATCTCCAGTAGGTCAGGCTCTTATGTTCTGCCAAGTAGGGAGCCCTTGGAGGTCGTCATCCTTTTAGCCGCTGTCTTTTATTGTTTGATTTTTTGATAATTGAGTTGTGTTTTGTTGTTGCCACAGAAATGGATTGTTTGTTGGGACTTTTTGGCAATAAAGGACAGAATGGACAAAAAACATTAAAAATGACGAATAAAAGAGATAATTTGGAACAAGATAGAATGGACATTAATGATCCTATTAATAGTCATTCTGACATTAGCCATTTATCGAGCACGGATGTGGCGGATTACGATATTGCTGCAGATAAGCTCTTTTATTCTCAAATCACCCAGCCGCAAGACAAAGATACCCAAGCCCCCTTCAAAAGCCGTTTCAGCACCTGGATAAGAACAGTCGCATTGGCGATCATTCTTATTTTTGTGCCGGAGCAAGCCAGTTGGGCTTTTAATTACAATCCCGCAGTTATCTGGGGCGATAATACACCTCAAGTTATTCAAGTCCGTGAGGGAGCCTCAGAAGAAGAGGTTGTTCAAGCCCGCATCGCGGCCAGTGTCAAGCATCTGCTTAGCCAGATTGCCTACAAGAAAAATACACGACTTCAATTACGATTGCCGGGTGAAGCCCTAACGGTTGGCAGCCGCCAAAGAAACCTTCTGATCGATTCGGATGTGGTTTTTACCCGCGATAAAATACGCAAGCTCGGCAACTGGATCAACAGCCCGGATACGCATCCTTTGAATTGCGGGGTTTACGTCATGCAGGATATTCTCCAAGAAAAGGGGATAGATATCACGCTGGAAGAGCTTTCTGTAACAGCCCTTATGGTGGATATCATGAACGATATTGTCAAAGAAGGCGACCCTAAGATCAAGACATCCCTGTTCTCCATCAGCAAAATCATCAATGCCTACGGGTTCGATTACAAGCCGGCCAAGGTCGCACCCGAAGATATTGTTAATCTCGCCACACCTTTTATTGCCAATTTTGATTCGGAACACTTTGTTACGGTTGAAAAAATCGATGGGGACACTGTCTACTACAGGGACATCGGCAAGGAACATCTCCTTTCCAGGGACGACTTTATCGCGCAATTGAGTGGTTATGTTTTAGCTTCTAACCTTGACAAACAGAAATATTTAGATTTTGAGTACATTCCGGATAATGTTCAGGCTTATGTTTGGGGTTCCAAATGGCACGATAAATCCGATGATCTTCCGGGTCTGGTAAGCGGGGAATCCATAATTATTTCCGCGGTTCTTACGATAGCGAGTGCCGCAATCGCGAATTGGGCCTCAGGATTAAATGCGGTTTTGGGCGCTATTTCTTTAGCCATGGGTGCGGCGCAGTTTGCGAATGCTATCGCTACGGTCTGTTACATGGAGGGCGCCTGTAGCGAAAGTCAGGCCTTTTTATTATCCGTTGCCATTACTGTGGGTCTGAATCAAGGAGGTTCTTATGCGAACTCGTCTGCTGGTGGTGCGGCTGCTGGTGGTGCGG
>JAGYNW010000316.1 GCA_018399915.1 Candidatus Omnitrophota bacterium | reverse complement strand
ATTGAGACAACTGATCCGCAACGCAAAGAAGTCGCATCCCAAAAGATCGAAAACGGGGTGCTGGTTAGGTCAAACCTGACCACAACCAGCTCAGACAATGCCATGGTCGTAAACCGCCGCAACTTTATCAAAACACTGACCCTGGGAACACTGGCCACCGGCCTCAGGCCCGGGCCCGCGCTTGCCGAACTGGTGGCGTTGTCTGATGCGGATACCCCGGCGCTTGGTGATAATTACACCAAGTTGTTTGACTCGGTCCGACTGAAAAACATTTCGCCTTCATCCGCACAATTTGTGGAGCAGGACGTCCGCCGATTCAAACGCCAATTTGCACGCCAGTCTTTTCAACAAGGCATTTCCCAAAAGCCTTCCACTCAGGTGGATGCCGGGGAGGCCCTTGAAATTGAAGCTGCGCACTATGGAATAACACGCTCCAAAGACATTTTAGCGCCCGGATTCTACGGTTGCATCGGGTCTGTCTGGCGCCACGCACCCAGTAATACCATAGCTCTGGGCCATCACTTTGTTACGACCATTAACCCTGAATCCGACATCGATGAAATCCTGAAGGCCTTCCTGGCGCGCGGTATCGCCTTGAATGAACTGCGCGTATCATTGGTTGGGGCTACAGATAATAGTGGCGGCCATTTGGCTTATCAGATCTATCAATACCTGCAAAAAAATCAAATTGCAGTAAATGAGGACCGCTTTCATCTTTTCGACCCGGATAAAAACAAGACATATTATGTGAACCGCCTGTCCGGCCAGATAGAACAGGTCGTGGAATCCAACACACGTTTAGCGCAAGATATCTTAAACCAAACACCGCAAGACAGAGAAGACCACGCCATGGCCACCCAAATGACTGAGGCCCAAACCAAGGCTACCCCGGTCGGAGGTATTGACCTGGACCCGGGAAACATCAATTTCTTTTCCAATGAATCGCTTATTGAGATCGAAACCCCGCCCATTGCCCCTAACTTGTTCAGACAAACGAATTTCAACGGATTCACCCCGGTTATTATTGAAATAGTGCCCATCAGCAATATGCCGTTATTCTTAGGGCTGGCTGACCCTCCTGAGAAATCCGAGATCTCCGCAAACTTTTAAAAGCCCGTTTCCCGGCAGAAACCCGGGTCTTCCATGGATTTGTACTTGCTTTTGTTATCATTTGTAGTAAACTGATTGAAAAATTGGTTAATCAAATAACCCACGCTAGCTGTAATTACCGATGACAGAAAAAAAAGTTTATTTAGACCACAATGCAACCACGCCCTTGCACCCGGAGGTGATCAAGGTTATGACCGAATCCATGAATGTATTCGGGAATCCCTCCAGTATGCACGCCTTTGGCCGTGAAGCCCGACATCTCATCGAACAGGCCAGGGAGATGATCGCCACTTTTATCGGAGCAGAAACGGACGAGATCTTTTTTATGGGCAGCGGATCAGAAGCCAATAACACGGTTCTGTCGATTCTGCCATGTGAACACAAACCTTGCAATTATCCGGAAAGGGATAAAACAGAATTGATCACCACCAAGATCGAGCATCCCTGTATCCTGGAAACATCCAAATGCATATCCAAACGCGGCAAGCGTGTCCATTACATTGACGTGGACAAATACGGCAAGATCAATCTGGATCAACTCAAAAGCTCACTGACAGAGAAAACCGCCATAGTATCGGTTATGATGGCCAACAATGAGATCGGCACATTACAAGACATCCGAACCATCGCCGCTTTAGTGCACGAAAACCGGTCCTTATTTCATACTGATGCGGTTCAGGCGGTCGGCAAGATCCCTATCAACGTAAAAGAATTGAATGTGGATTTCCTTACCCTTTCCGCGCATAAAATTTACGGCCCCAAAGGTGTCGGCGCCTTGTATGTAAAGAAAGGCTCAAAATTCTGCCCCTTGATCCTGGGCGGCCATCAGGAAAAAGGCCGCAGGGCCGGCACGGAAAACACCCTGGGCATCATCGGTTTTGCTAAAGCTATTGAAATGCGCACGCATGAAATGCAGGAAGAAGAACAACGGCTCCTGAAA
>JAGYNW010000315.1 GCA_018399915.1 Candidatus Omnitrophota bacterium | reverse complement strand
CCGTTTTATTCTTTTGGGCGACATGGTGTCCGCATTGTCGCGATGCGATCGAAGATTTGAACCGGAATAAACAAAAGATCGAATCGCGCAATGTCAAAGTCATCCTTATTGATGAAGGCGAAAAACCGCAAATCGTTTCTGCCTTTGCTGATAGATATAACATTCAATTTGATGTATTGTTGGATAAGGACAGGCAATTAGCTGATACGTATAATCTGGTTGGCCTTCCAACTTTTATCTATATCAAAAAAGACGGAATTGTCCGGGCCGTTAAGCATTCTTTAGTGGAAGATCTTGATAAGGTTTTCGAAGAATAATATCCGGAGTTTTTTGTTATGAGTCAAAACGGATGTGATTTTAATCAGATTATTTCGAAAAGTTTTGAAAGAACGATCGGGATTTTATTTAAACCTTTTTCTTTGAAGAAATGGCTTTTTCTTCTGTTTATCGCTTGGCTCGCCGGGGCGTTAGGATCGGGTGGCGGTTGCAACATGAGTGGTTTTAAGCCAGAAGAAAAGGCGGAGGCTTATCCGGTTAAAGAACCTCAAAAAATCTTCCAGAAGGATCTCGAGGGCATTACCCCACCTCAGGCTGATTCAATAAGTGGCGATCATGATAATACGAATAATCCTGTGACTGACAAGGAGGGCACTTCCTCTTTATCTGAATCCCCCATGCCGGCGGAGACAGTCGAAGGAACCGTCACCAAATCCGAGGGAGCTTTTGGATTGGACCGTAGGAGCAGGTGGATTTTTGGTGTTTTGGGTGTCTTGGCTGTCTTGCTGAGCCTTCCTATTATGTTATTGTTTGCCTGGATTTCCGCCCGTTTTCGTTTTATTTGGTATGAGGCTATTTTGCATAATGATGCCGCCATCATCGCTCCTTTTGAAAAATATAAGCATGAAGGCAATTCTTTGTTTTTTGGTTTTCTTTTATGTGGTGTGATTTGGTGGGGTTTGTTTTTATCGGTGGGCCTGTGGGCCTATTTTTCAGCCCGATTGTCAGGCGTCTTTGGAAGTGGGTTCGTTTGGTCCGTAGGCCTCTTTTTTAAATTATTCGGAGTACCTTTGCTCATCGCTTTCTTTTGGATGCTGGCAGGTTTATTAGTTTGGTTCTTGATTGATCATTTTCTGGTTCCTATCATGGCCTTTGACCGGCTACGGTTCAGGGGCGGGATTGCCCGGTTTTTAAAGATATATAAGGATCACCAAAAAGATTTTTGGCTTTTTGTGCTTTTAAGTATGGGATTAGGAATTTTATCCGGCCTCCTGGGTTTTCTTTTGGTGATGTTTATTATGTTGATGGTCGGGCTCAGCGGAGTTATTCTGTTTGGTGTATTGTATTTATTGGTGGCTGTGTTGCTGAAGCTAAAGGTCGTTTTTATTATTTTAGCCGTTATTTTAGGAATTCCTTTTTTCGCCACAGTGCTATTGGTGCTGATAGGGACAGCATTGCCGTTTGCGGTTTTTTACCGAAATCTATCTTTGTATTTTATCAGCAGTTTGAATTGCGGATATGATATCCTGCCCCTTGAGGATGATCGCGCCTCAGAACAAGCAGCGTGATCTGTCTCTAACGTTGTTCCTGGAAGTTGCTTTTTAAATTGGACTCAGCTTTCAATTTCGCGAAATAATCATTAAAGGCCTGCATCTTTTTTTCTATTAAAAGTTTTTCCTGGAAGTTCGCCTTTTCCTCCTGAAATTTCTCTTTGTCCGCAGATACGTAGGTATCCAGATAAAGGATGGAATACCCTTTTGACGTTCCGACAATATCACTGAGGCGGTTTTTTCCGGTCAATTGAAAAGCCGTTTCCTGAAAATCTTTTTCAAGCCCTACGATGGGCAGATACTGGCCACGATGGAATAAGGGTGTTTGATGGGTTTTTAGGTTCAGGGATCTGACAGCTTCCAGAAATGTCTGATTTTGCGCTAATCCTTGTTGGATCTGCTTTAGATATTCTTTGGCTTTAACTTTGGCGATACGTTTAGCTTCTTTCTTTTTGACGGCTTTTTTTACTTCATCGAGGGCTTCCTTGTAATCAGGAATATAGGCATCTTTTTTGTTTTTCATTTG
>JAGYNW010000314.1 GCA_018399915.1 Candidatus Omnitrophota bacterium | reverse complement strand
AGATAAAAATGAGGAAAAAATGAGCCGAGAAATACCGAATCGCATAACGACCAATAAAAGCCAGGAAAACCTGATCCTTAGGCGGATCGTGGAAATTACCAATTCCGAGCTGCAATTGGAGTTAGTTTTAAAAGAGATTATTGCGACCATTGATGTGTTGGCCAAAAGTGATTCGATTTTTATCTATCTTAATGAAGATGCGCCACGGCGGTTGATTTTGTTAGCGTCTAAAACTCCTCACAAAAAAGAATTAGGTAATGTGAATTTGAAAAAGGGTGAAGGAATTACAGGATGGGTTGCCAAGAATGCACAAACAGTTGCTATTGGCCGGAACGCGTATAAAGACGCCCGTTTTAAATCATTTGATGTCTTGCCTGAAGATACTTATGAAGCTTTCCTGGCGGTACCTATCATCAATAAAAAAAAGGTTATAGGTGTTATTAATCTCCAGCATAAAGAGTCGCACCTTTATACGAAAAAAACCATATCTTTACTTGAGTTGATCGCTAAACAAATAGGAGGTGTGATCGTAAACGCCCGGATTTATGAAGAAAATAAAAAAAAGGCCTTGCAGTTTGACCGTCTGGTTAGAGTGAGTCATTCCATTACTTCAGAGAATTATCTTGAAGAGATTCTTAATTTGATTGTTGTTGTTACCGCGGAAATGCTTGATTCGGATATTTGTTCCATTATGTTACTTGATAAAAAGGGAAAGGAATTGATTATCAAGGCTACGCAAAGTCTAAGTGAGGAGTATCGGAAAAAACCTAATTTGAAAGTTAACGCCAGTATCTGCGGAGAGGTGCTCCGCACGAAACAGCCGATCGTTATTTCTAATGTGAGTCAGGATGAACGATATGGATGCCGAGATTTAGCTGTAAAAGAAAATTTAGTGTCTATGTTAGCGGTCCCCATGGTTATAAAAGGTAAGGCTATCGGGATTATTAGTGTTTATACCCAAAAAGAATATCTTTTTACTGATGAAGAAATCGATGTCTTGCAAATGGTAGCGAATCAGGCGGCCATAACGATTGAGAATACCAACTTGGTCCAAAACGCGCTTGAAGCTAAAGAAGCGCTGGAAACCCGTAAAATGGTTGAGCGTGCCAAAGGCATTTTAATGAAAATGAACAATTTGACAGAACAGTCTGCCTATAGTCTTATTCACAAAAAAAGCATGAATACCCGTAAGTCGATGAAGGAAATCGCAGAATCGATCTTGCTTTTAAGTGAACTTAATGAATGAGGAATATTAGAAAGTATGTTGTTTTAAGGCGTTGAAGCCTTGAGTTTGGACAAGGAAGTCTTTTTTGAGAAACATTAGCGGTTTCTTGAAAAAGGCTTTTTTTGTTGCGGAACGATGATTGTTCATATCAGGCGACGTTGCAGTCTTTTTAAGAAAAATAAGAATAAACCAGGAAAGGGAAGAAAATGAAAAGAAAAATGATGGTTTTTTTAACAGCAGGGATGATTTCTTTGGGATTTTATATTCCGACCGCGAAGGCGAAAACATTGTTAGGTGATTATCTCAAAGAGAAAAATATCGACATTGAAGTTTCAGCCACAATTGATTATTACGATAAATATGTATGGAGAGGTTTTCTTTTGGATAATGACAGTGTGTTACAACCGGGATTGAGCGTAGCCAGTTCTGGTTTTGAGGCAGGTTTTTGGGGGAGCTGGGATCTGGAGTCGCATGACGGGTTGGCTTCCGATGAGGTAGATGGATATATTGGATATAGTTTCGATTTAGGTTTTTTGAATGATGACCTGTCTTTCATCGGGCTATCTGTCGGAAATACCTGGTACAGCTTCCCTGAAGCAGACGCTTATTCGAAAGAGGCTTATTTGGGCATCAGTTTGGATACCTTTTTGTCACCATATGTGACTTGGTACGCTGATTATGAAAAAGAGGAACAAGGCGGAGCTAACGGTAATTATATCGCAATGGGCATAGGCCACAGTTTGAGCATAAATGATGATCTGGGTATTGATCTTGATCTCGGCCTAGAATATGGGATTAACAATGATGCCTTTATCGTTGGAAAAGGGAGTTACCTTTTATCAACCGTAG
>JAGYNW010000313.1 GCA_018399915.1 Candidatus Omnitrophota bacterium | reverse complement strand
TGTGCTTGATAAACTGGACAAACTTTGCACTTCTATTGTCGTAAATCTCTCTCAAGATATATTCGGTTATATGCGGATAATGCTTTTTGAGAATTTCCGCTAATGCTTCAATCTCCTCATCGGCCACTTCTTCGCCTCTGGCAATCTTCTGCACAACGGGGTTAGACTTAACAAGTTCTTTGATAAAATCTTCAACTTTACGCCTGTATTTATCCACACTCATGCGTTCATGCTGAGGCCCGAATTCAATGGTTTCTTTTACTGTCAAAAGGTCCTGAATATTCAGCTTTTTCTCAGGCGTTTTCAGCGTCTGGCGGAATTTCATAAGCGGAGCTAAACGTTCAATCATCTCGTCAAGGTCGTCATCTGCCGCAGTTACCCAAAAATGGTTTGACTGGACTTTTTCAATCCAGTCCCTCTGTTTCTCGACCACATTAACCGTCAACGGTAATCCGCTTACTTTTTCGATGATAGTCTCTTTGAGCATGTCGTAACGTTCTTCATCCAGGCCAAGTTTGGCGGTCTGTGCCTCAATGCCGTCCAGCTCAAAGCGCATTGCCTTAAAATCCGCATCGGATAAGGCACGCATAAGCGGACTGATATGCATCCTTAAATATTCCATTCTTTCATCAGTTACGCTGATCCAAAAGTTGTCCTCAGCAACAGCTTCGAGCGCTTTCTGATTGTCTAAAATAATGACCGAATTCTTTGGCAGCGCATCGATGTTCCCGCGAATCTGCTTGATTGTCTTTGAAACTATTGATCCATCCTGTTTCCGTATCGGGCAATTATTCTGATCGCCCTCACGGGAATCAGAGCCGTTCTGATCATTTTTTAAATGAAGCTCTGATTGTTTCTTCAATACGAATAATTTATCTATGCGCGCTTCAAATAGTCTTACCGGAAGCGGCCTTGTGCCTTTAGGCTCTTTGCCTTTGGGTCTCATTTTAAAATATTCAAAACTCTCCCAGCAGTCAATAATCAGAAACTTATCTTTTTCGGGACACCATGGCTTTATATTATCCGGATCAAGAACGCGCGTACCCCGCCCGATCATCTGCCAGAATTTTGTGTAAGAAAATACCGGTTTTGCGAATACAAGATTAACAATTTCCCGCACATCAATCCCTGTATCGAGCATGTCCACGCTGATCGCGATTCTGGGCATATCTTTTGTTTTAAATCTGTCGAAAATCCCGCCTTTCCCGTGGACACCTTTGACATCGGAAATAATTACTTCCGCAAGCTGTCCTTTATATTCAGGATAAAGTGAGTTGAACACTTCACACAAACGGTAGGCGTGTTTTTTAGACATCGCAAAGAATATCGTTTTACCGGGCAGGACACCGTTGGTGTCTTTTATGCATTCTTCCATAAACTCCCGGACAATAACCGCGTTTGTGCCTTTATTCGTAACTTTCTTTTCAAGCTCTGTGCCTTCAAAGTTAAATGCATCCGGATCTTCCCCTTCTTGCAGCAGTTTCTTTTTCTCAGCTTCTGCGATCGTCCCGCTGTTAATACCTTCCTGCTGAAACTTTGTTCGTATTTTTAGCACCTCAAAGTCTGATAAATACGGCGGAACATTTGAAATAGCTTCGTCATATGAATAGGCAAAGGTCGGTAAGCCGTCCTCGCAATTAAAAAGTTCGAAGGTGTTATGTTCGATGGCGTCTTTAGGGGTTGCTGTGAGCCCCAGCTGAATAGCATCAAAATAATCAAAAATATTCTTATACACGTTATAAATAGATCTGTGGCTTTCATCCGCGATGATCATGTCAAAATAATGCGGATTTAACGGACATTCTTCCTGCTGAATTAAATTGAGCATGGTCGGATATGTTGTGCAGTAAATGCGCCTGTCCGGAGTAAACTTCATTTCACCTGTTTTGGGCCAAACAGGTGCGTTAGGCAAATGATCCTTGAAGGCATCCAAAGCCTGTTCCCGTAAGGCAATACGATCAACAAGGAATAAGACCTTTTGCACCCTATTAGACCGCATAAGAACATCTAAAAGCCCCATGCAGGTACGCGTCTTTCCTGTGCCTGTTGCCATAACCAAAAGAAACTTCCTGTGTTTCT
>JAGYNW010000312.1 GCA_018399915.1 Candidatus Omnitrophota bacterium | reverse complement strand
TATCCCGCGCAAATATTTTTCCGGCGGTCTGGTAGGGGTTCCGGAGCAGACATTCCGCGCGATACCCCAGGGAAGTCCTTTAACCGAAGCGCAGAGAAGAGAGGCCCCGGACGGGGTTAATGAGGTTGTTCTGGAGGTTAATTTGCTGGAAGAAACCGGTTCAGGCAAGAACCTGGACGCTGTGAAAAAAGCCACACAAGCATCAAAAGGTGATGATTTTGCGATGACGGTTCGTTTAGAAAGAGAAAAACTCCCTCAGGTCGTTTTGGATAATCTTGATCAGGGAGTTATCCAGACAAAGGCTGAACTGGAAATCCTTCAAACGTTGGTTTCTATTGATGAGGTGAAACTATTATCACAGTGGGATGCCCCTGGAACGAACGATCAAGCGAAAAAATCTTTTTTAAATCAAGTCCGTGAATTAGGCAGGAATTATCCCGGAGGACTGGATGCCTATAAGAAAAAAGTCAAAAGTTTATTAGCTGCTTCAAAGCGGGGAGATAATCCATTTGAAGGATTTAAACCGTTTGTTCCTGATGGGATCAATGTCGCGGGACGTAGCGCAGAATATCATCGATTGAGTGAAGATGGGCTGAAAGATGCCAATAAAATGGCTGTTGTGCTTGTTGCCGGGGGAGTAGGCGACCGATTAGGTTTTCAAGGAATTAAGACAGGAATTCCTTTAAGTATTTTAAATGAACTCTCCTATTTGGGATTGTACGCGAAAACCATTCTTGCTTTGCAGAACAAATCTAATGCCTTAAATAATGAAGATCGAAAAATCCCTTTTGTGATCATGACTTCTGCGGACACCCATGACCAGACCGTGGCATTGCTGGAAGCCAATGATTATTTTGGCCTGGATGGCCTTTCCATCAATCCCTCGGAGGAAGATGTCGCTTCGGGTAATGTGAATCAAGTGGTGATTTTAAGGCAGGGCATGGTCCCGGCCGTTTCCAATAATGACGCGGATTTCGTTGTGGCCGAGGATAACCCTTACAGCCTGCAAGTTAAGCCTCATGGCCATGGGGATGTGCATGTCCTTCTGCACCAGGCAGGATTAGTAAATGCGTGGAATAAAGCAGGGATAGATCAAAGTGTTTTCATTCAGGATACTAACGGTCAGGTGGTCAATGCTATTTTAGCCGGCTTGGCGGTATCCCGGGAAAAGGATTTTGATCTGAATTTTTTAACAGTAAGCCGGGATGCCGGGGAGGCTGCCGGAAGTATTGTAGATATGAAAAAAGAGGGTCAAACCATTACGATGAACGTTGAGTATAATGAACTGGATCCTCTTTTGCGCAGCATCGGGCAACCAGGCGATGTAGCTGACCCTGATACAGGAATGTCGCCTTATCCTGCCAATCTTAATGTTTTCATGGTTAAAAACAGTACTTATGAGCAAAAACTTTTGGAAACCGGCGGTGTTTTTGGAGAGTTTATTAATCCTAAATATGCGGATGAATCCAAGGAAAAGTTCAAAAAACCGACACGATCTGAAACAATGATGCAAGATTACGCGAAGTTCCTGACCAAAGGGGAAAATGTCGGATTTACCAATTTTGATAAAAGGGATGTTTTTTCCCCTGTTAAAAACAGCCTTGATGGCGCCCTTGGAAAGGTCAAATCTAACAATTATCCGGATGCCATGGCCACCGGAGAAGCGGATTTTTATAAATTTGGACGAAAAGTTTTAAGTGAAGCTGGTGTTGAAATTAATGTTGAAGGGAATCAGGAGGTTTCACAAGGCATTCCCTTTGCCGGAGGGGCCAAGGTCGTACTTTCTCCGGCTTTTGCTGTTAATGTTAGTGAGGCAAAAGCCAAGATCAAGGGGGGTTCTGTTTCCGAACGGTCTGTTTTAATACTTGATGGTGAAAATATTACGTTAGAGAATGTTCATGTTGATGGAACGCTCATTATCAAGGCTGCGGAGGGTGTTTCTTTGGAAGTTCGGGACCTTGATGTACAAAATGAAGGGTGGGAATTTGTCAATCTGACCGAAGAAGAAATGCAGGATGAAAATGTTCCTGAGTATTTAAAAATCAGGGGTTACAAGTTGGCAAAAAAAGAGGCCAAAGAAATTAATATTACGGTTC
>JAGYNW010000311.1 GCA_018399915.1 Candidatus Omnitrophota bacterium | reverse complement strand
TTAGGTGAGGTCTTGAAGGCTGAGTTAGAAAAAGCCGGGGTTAATGTCTGGTATACCAATATAGGTGGTGCGATTTGTGATGGGATCGCAATGGGCCATTATGGCATGAAATATTCGCTTGCCTCTCGGGAGTTGATAACCGATCAGATCGAGACGATCGTGGGAGCCCATCCTTGTGACGCCTGGATCGGTCTTGGGAACTGTGACAAAATCGTACCCGGGATGTATAATGCGATGGTCAGGCTCAATATTCCTTCCATTTATGTAAGCGGAGGGCCTATGCTGAGTGGCTGTAATAATACGGATTTAATATCTGTTTTTGAAGGCATCGGTCAGTTCAGTTCCGGAAAGATTAATCGGAAGAAATTGGAAAAGATCGCTTTTGAGGCCTGTCCCGGTTACGGGAGTTGCGCGGGAATGTTTACGGCGAATTCCATGAATTGTTTGGGGGAAGTTTTAGGCTTTGCCTTGCCGGGAAATGGTACCATTGCGGCAACGAAAAGGATTAAGGGGAAAAAAAGACAATTTCAGATTAATCCGGAACGTATTCAACTGGTTAAAAAAGCCGCTCAGACCTTATTGAAATTATTAAAACACAAGACTGTGCCGATGGATTTATTAACCAAACATTCCATAGATAATGCTTTCATTTTGGATATGGCCATGGGCGGCTCGACTAATACCGTATTGCATGTCCTTGCTTTAGCAAGTGAGGCAGGCATTCAATATGATCTTAAACGGATCAATATGCTATCTCGTTGTACCGCGAATGTAACAAAGATCGCGCCTTCCAGGCCGGAGGTGCATATTGAGGATGTTCATAAGATCGGAGGGATGGGAGCCATCTTGAAATCTATTGCTGATGGCGGGCATAAATATCTAGATCTTAAGGCAAAAACGGTTTATGGGAAGCTTGGGGATTATGTGAAGAGATCTCCAAAACCCGATGGACAGATCCTCCGTAAAGTAAAGGACGCTTTTTCTGCGCAGGGAGGATTGGCTGTTTTGTTTGGAAATATTGCCCGAAATGGATCTGTACTCAAAATAAGTGGTGTTGATGAAGACATGCTGTCTTTTTCCGGGCCTGCTAAGATTTTTGAATCACAAGAATCTGCTTTACAGGGAATAATGAAGGGTAAAGTCAAAGATGGGGACGTTGTTATTATACGATATGAAGGCCCAAAAGGGGGGCCTGGTATGCAGGAAATGCTTTCACCCACAGCCGCTATCAGAGGGGCTGATATCAAAGCCGCTCTGTTGACCGATGGCCGGTTTTCCGGAGGCACAAGAGGTCTTTGCATAGGTCATATAGCCCCTGAAGCTGCTGCGGGAGGCGAGATCGGCATTGTTGCCAATGGGGATATTATCGATATTGACGTTAAGAAGAAATCCTTAAATGTCCGTTTGTCCGCAGCTGAGATCCAGCGGCGTTTAAAGAGAATGAAGCCTTTTAAATCAAAGGTAAAAGGTGGGTGGCTTGCAAGATATTCATCTTTAGTGACCAGCGCAGATACCGGTGCGGTTTTTAAACAAATTCAATAATCCCGGATTTGTATCATGGCGGACATTAAGAAAGTTAATTTGCGAAGATGCGCTTTTTGCGGAGAACATAATCCGTCTAGTGCAGGAAATAACTGTCTTTTTTGCGGAGAACGATTTGATCAAAGATCAATTTCTGTAAAACAAACTTATTTGTCTGTAAACCATTATGCAGGCTTCTGGAAAAGGTTTGCCGCGGTGCTTATTGATGAAATTTTGTTTCAGCTATTTGCCGGTGTTTTCTTTTGGTTTCCTCAACTGATGATGGTCAGTCCACCTTTCATTTTTTCCTCTTTTCTTTTTAACCATCTCATAGTCAGATGGGTTTATTTCTCTGGCATGGAAAGTTCGCAATATCAGGCCACACTCGGCAAGATGGTGTTGGGCATCATGGTTGTTGATACCCGGGGAAGACGGATATCCTTTCTAAAGGCAACGGCCCGGTATTGGGCCAAGATACTTTCAATGATGACTTTCTATATAGGCTTTATTATGGCTGGTTTTACAAAAGAAAAACAGGCCTTGCATGATATCGTTGCGGAATGTTTGGTCGTAAATAAAAATTCGCCCAG
>JAGYNW010000310.1 GCA_018399915.1 Candidatus Omnitrophota bacterium | reverse complement strand
ATCTTGCCAGAAGTCTAATGCCATAAAAGTATTCAAAAGATAAGTGGCGAGCACCAGATGAAGGATAGAACGAAAGATGGCAAAAGACTTATAAAGAAGTGTTTGTTTATGTAACATACACACAGTATAATATTTGTGTTTCCATTATTCAATAAAGTAAAATTTTAAAATATAAGCTTATTTTCACCAAAAGACAGGCGCATTTATGATCTTAGAAGATATTCACCGGCGCACGCTCAAATTAGCGGATAAAAAGAAAGCCGCGCAAATGCAGAAGTACTTCAAAACAGGCAAAGGCCAATATGCTGAAGGCGACCTGTTTTGGGGCATCAGTGTTCCGGAATTGCGCGAATTAGCCAAGGACTATGCACCACTGATCAATCTGGTCGAAATATCGATTCTGATAAAATCAGAGGTCCATGAAAAACGGTTACTCTCCCTCTTGTTTTTAGTCCAAAAATACAAGCGGGCTGACCAGGCAACGCAAAAAAAGATCTATGAATTCTATATTAAGAACACTGAATATATCAACAACTGGGACCTGGTGGATCTGTCAGCGTACCACATCGTAGGGGCATTTTTGTTTAATCAGGATAAAGATATGCTTTACGTGCTTGCCGAATCCAAGAATATTTGGGAACGGCGCATCGCTATGATTGCGACATACCACTTTATCAAACAATCATCTTTTAACCATACCCTGCGCCTGGCTAAGATCCTTGTCAATGACCCGGAAGATCTTATCCATAAAGCCGTGGGTTGGATGCTGCGGGAACTGGGGAAAAAGGACTTAGCGGCTGAAGAAAGATTTTTAAAACACCATTATCAGAATATGCCCCGGACCATGCTGCGTTACGCGATCGAAAAATTTCCTAAAACCAAAAGACTAAGATATCTCAACGGCAAAGTTTAAACATCCGAGCGAGATGTTTTCCATGAATGCATCTATTATCATTTAGTATAATAAATTCACATGAAAAAAAATCCCATTCTCATAACCGCGCTCTTTCTGATCCTCATTGCCGGAGGATTCCGATACCATTTCCTGGGTCAAGGCCAGACAGATACGATCAACAAGGGAGAGCTCTTACCCAAAGACCAAGCTGAAAAACTTCAAGGCGAATATTGCAAAAAACTTTTTCCTCAGGCAGATCAATGCCCTCTCAGTGATACGACCCCTGTATTCAGTTACGCCATCAAAGACCAGCCTAAAACTGAGATTCACCAGACCTTAGGATACATCCTGCTCACCGAAATCTTTGCGCCCGAGGTCAGAGGTTACGCGGGCATGATCAAAATGGCAATCGCGGTCGATCCCAACAATACGATCCGGGACATTGTAATCCTTGCTCATTCTGAGACCCCGCTTTATACCGCGGGACTGGATGATATGGTAAAACAATTCGTTTCAAAAGGCATTGCCAACAAATTCAGGCTGGGCACCGACATTGACGGGATTACCCGAGCCACGGTCACAAGCGAGTCTGTCGTGGATGCCGTCAACCAAAGCCTGCAGAAATTTTTGGCTTTATCCCCTCAGGACGCAAATCAAGAATTTGAAACAAAGTCAGCCGCACTGGATATCAGTCAGATCATGATTCCCTTACTCTTGTTCGCCTTCAGCATCCTGAGTCTTTATTTCCCCGGAACAAGATTACGATGGAAAATACTTTTGATCAGCCTTATCTATTTAGGCCTTATGCAAGCCACCATGTTCTCCTTGATCCATATTGTGAATATAACACTGCAAAAGTATCCGCCCCTGATCACTAATATTATCACTTACGCCATTATTGGTCTTACTTTATTGAGTTTAGTGATCTGGGGGAATATCTACTGCGGGACTATCTGTCCTTTTGCCTTGGTTCAGGAGATCCTTCCACTTTTCTTGAAAAAATATTCTCCGGCATGGACCCAAATTCCAAACGCTCTTATCAAAAAAGCGCGTGTACTGAAATACATTATCCTTTTCAGCGTTCTTTCATCAAGCCTTTTTTGGGCAAATTCCCATATCGCGAATGTCGAAGCCTTTGTTTTATTTTTCAGCCGCAATCCGACCCGGATCGGCTGGATCTTTGTTGTCGTAGTCCTTTTGGCCTCTGTCTTTTACCAACGT
>JAGYNW010000031.1 GCA_018399915.1 Candidatus Omnitrophota bacterium | reverse complement strand
TAAAAATAAACATCATCATGCCCACAGGAAAAAGATAGAAAACATTAACCGGGCGGAATCCGGAAGAGGACACACCCATAAAAAAGGAAATCAAGACCGCCAGGGCAATGACCACATTTCCACTGAAATTCTTCCTCAAACGCAAGGGCGGGACCGAATAAACATATGCCAAGCCAATGAATAAAACCGCGAGTAATAAAACCGGACCACTAATGACCGCCGCCAAAGAAAGCGCCCAAAAGGAAAAAACAACAGCCGCAAAACTATAATCCTCAACGCTAAGAACACCTCGAGCCAAAGGCCTGTCCGTGTTAGTCACCTTATCGATGGCAATATCATAGATATCATTAACAATGACCGCAACCTGCCAAAGGAAAAAAACCGCAACCCCGCACAAGAAAGGATTATATAAATAAGCAACGCGGTTGATGATGTAACGGGCGATAACCCCGAACACCACTGCGGCGATAAAGATTCCGGCCCGCGCCGGTCTTAGATTCTGCAGGACAGCCAGGCATTTGTTTCGGTTGCGCACAAAAACCGTCGCGGTCAAAAAGAATATCGACGGAAAAAAATAATACGCAGGCAAAAAGGTATCAAAATAATAATCCGCTCCCGCTCTGCCGAAAAACAGATCCGGAGTTGTAAAGATGAGAAGAAACAGATGCAGGAAAAGACCTGTTGTCAGCGCCTTGAAAATGTTTCGTGTTTTCCACAAAACAAAGACAATCAGGGCGAAGATCCCGAGGATCACCTCAAAAGACAATCCGAACGAACCATCGGATGTGGCAAAATAAAGAGAGGTCAAATTATCAAAAAAATTCTCTACCCGGGCGTAATAATACCCCTCTGTCCTGCCCAGAAAAAGATGATCGATTAATGGCGGCAACCAAATAATCGGATACAAGGTAACGCCAAACCGCATTACCGCCTTGAGATCGACACGAGCGATCCACGCGACAAATAATGACATGACTAAAAAAAGGATCAAGAAATAATACACATTCTCCAGATAAAAACGGACATAATCCTGAAATCCATTAATCTGCAACGGAAAAACAAAAAACGCCCATTCAATGAAAACACGCACCGAGACAATCCCGATGACACATAAAAATATCCGGGTGTATGAGGAAAAACACCGCTTCAGGTTTTCTTTTAATTTTCGCATAAGAATATTTCTAATTGTTTTGTCGACAATCTCTCAAGACCCGCAAAGTTCCCGCAACAATAGCCGGACCGTGCCGGCAAACCGAAAAAGTCCCCTTCTGCTCAGGCCCGCTCAATCTGGCCGCAACCTCTTCAACGACAAATCCCTTCTTTTGCGCCTTGGCATAAAACTCAACATGAAAATCAAATCCATTGGCCGTCAACGACAATTTCTCAACAACCTTTTTCTTTAACAAAAAAGATCCTGAGCCCAGGTCCTTAACACGCACATCAAACAAGGCCCGGCAGAACCAATAATATGCGCGGCTGACTAACCAGCGATGAAATGGCATACGATTAAAAAGTCCTGCATAACGTGAGGCAATGATAACATCCGCTTTTTCGATCCGGGAAAACAATGATGAAATTACACTTTCGGAAAACGGCAAATCACAATCCAAACAAATAATATATGCATAACGCGCTTCCTGAAAAAGTCTTTTTAAAGTAAAACCCAACCCCTGGTTAGGCTGATGGAAGAAACACCGAACTTTTTCCTCGCGTTTATCAATAGAACTAAGGACATCAGGCGAACCATCGCTGCTGCCATCATCACACAAAACGATCTCATAAATAAGAGCCATGGCGTCGAGATGCTTTTTCAACCGCATCACAGCCGGCTCAATCAGTGTTTCAGCATTGTAAATGGGGATCACCACCGAAAGCGCTTTGATCATAGCTCTTCATCTTTAAGGGGCCCAAAATAATCTTTAAAGACAGCCTTATAACGCTCAGCCTTAATTTCTTGCCCCCGTTTTTGATAAAAAAACATAGCGTCTTTCAAATACTTTTGCGCCTTTGCCATCTTTCCCCAAAAAGCATACAAACTGGCAAGATTATAATAAGCATCCGCGAATTCCGGATCAAGTTCAATTGCCCGTCGCAAAGAGATCTCCGCTTCCTGATTCTGTCCCATATTCGTGTAAGCTTCTGCCATAGCAAAATATGTTACCGGATCCTCTTTTAAGGCTAAGGCAATGCGAAAACTTTCAATAGCCTTAGCCGGTTGCCCGTATTGTGTGTATACGATCCCCAAATCATTGCGCATCAAAGCGCTTTTCGGATTTGCTTTAACGGCTGACAAAAAAACCGAGATCTCATCCTTCATTTCAGTATTACGAATGGCTACACGCGCGCCATAGGCAAGACCTATGGCAATAACCAGGAACACGGTAACGGTGGAAGCACGGATTCCCAGCACCTTCCTCCGGGAACGATAAAGACGCTTAAAATAAAGGCCCATCAGCAGACAAAACGCGACTGAAGGCACATACAAATAACGTTCCGCAAAATACACGCTGCTGGGAATAATATTCATGGCCGGCAACAGGGTCAAGAAAAACCAACTGACAGCAAAACTGATCAGCGGTTTCTTTTCCCGAAAAGAGACAATCACATAAATAAGCCCGGCGATGACCAGCAAAGACCCCAAGACCGGCAGATCAAAGACCGATTGAGTGATCACCGCGTACTCATTGAAATCGGCAACATCAAAAGAATAGATCCCCTCGGATATGACATGATTATGCGTAAGCACAACAGGAAAAAACAACAGAAAAACATACTTAGCCAGGGCCTTAACAGAAACGAGCATGGTCAGGTAAAAATTGTCATAAAGGTAAGAACCGCGCGAAATGTTTCCCAAAGCCCAATACTTGAAAAATAAATAAACGAGCACAACCAAGACAAAAGGGATCGCCTTCTTCGCAGACGTAACCCAAGAGCTCCTTTGCTTGGCCATTATCGCATTATACCCAAAGATCAACAATGGCAGACTTGCGGCAAGTTCGTGTGTTGCAATAGCAAGAATCGCGCAAAGCAACGAGGCACTATAAAGACGCGCCACGCTCTTAGCCGGGGCATATTCTCTGAGAGCATAACAATAAAAAGCGGTCAAGAGAAAGATCGCGCCGATGGTATCAATACTGGCTGTAATAGAAGTAATGGACTCGCAATGCACAGGATGAAGCGCGAAAAAAAAAGCAGCCAAAAAAGTAACAAGCTTATCCTGCGTCAACAACAGGACGATCTTGTATACCAAGAAAATACCAACGCAATGGATTAAAAGAGAGAAGGCGTGATGGCCAAAGACATTAAGCCCGAACCATTGATATGTCAATGAATGAAAAAAAGTTTTTAAGGGAGTGTAAATTCCTTCTTGCCCTGGCGGAGGTACATACCCCACAAAAAAACGCGGGAAATTGCTTAAAGACCTGATCAGTGGCCAGTCCACAATAAAAGAAAAATCATCGAGAATAAATTGATTGCGGAAGATATTGCCGAAGCTGATCAAAGCCGCGGCATAAATGACAGCCAGACTCCGTCTTTGACTTTGGACGATTGTTTGGACATACTGGGTAAGCTTGCTCATCACGGGCCTCCTTTACGCGAATTCATTTACTCTATAATAAATAAACTTTGCGCAGGATACAAATATTTGTTCATTTTTTAATGGAGACCTTGAAAGAAAAAACCGCGGCCCCAAGAGGGCTGCTTTGTGTAAAAATTCTGAAAGCGGTTGAGTACCCCGCTGAATCCCCGGACTAAACAAACAAGCCTTTGATCTTTCCGGCGATACCAGATAAAGAGCTCAGGTCTTCTTCGGAAGGAATAAATTGAATATATTTCCCTTCCATCGGGATCTGAAAACCCGCCTCTTTTATGAAATCCTCAAATTCCTTGAACCCGACCTTGGCCCAGCCATAAGAACCAAAAACATAAGCGGTCCTGCCTTTGGGCCGCAAGCCTTTTAAATACATCAATAATGAGGCCATGGTCGGCAGCATATGATTATTCAGCATAGGGGTTCCGAAACACACGACCTGCGATCGCATGATCTCGGTAACGACATCGGAAATATGTGTCGTGCTTAAGTGCAACAACTTTACAGGCACCTCTTGTTTTTCCAGCTGCGCGTATAAGCGGTTAGCGATTGTTTCGGTGGATTTCCACATTGTATCATAAACGATCACGACTTTTTGTTCGGCTTGGTGAGAGGCCCATCGTTTGTACAGGTCCAGGATCTTGCGAATATGCTCCGGTTTTCTCCAGATAAGACCATGGGAAGGACAGATAGTGTCAATGGATAAACCCGCAACTGCCTCTAAAACTTTAAGCACCTGATTGCCGTAAGGAAGCACAATATTGGCATAATATTTAGCGGCTTCGCTAAAGAGAATATCCTGACCGACTTCATCAACAAATTTCTTGTCTGACGCATAGTGTTGCCCAAAGGCATCATTGGGGAAAAGAATCTGATCCTTGGGCGAATACGTGGCCATTGAATCCGGCCAATGGACCATAGGCATTAAAAGGAATTTAAGCGTCCTGGCGCCGATATCGAGCTCATCTCCGGTTTTAACGACCTTGAACTTCCAATCTTTTTTGAAATGCCGGCGCAGCCCCTCCTCGCCTTTTGGCGAGCAGACCACCTCGGCATTGGGACAAAACGAAAGCATCCGATCAATCGTCCCGGAATGGTCCATTTCCGTATGATTGGAAATGATATAACGGATCTCGGAAGGATCAATGACCTGTCGAATATTTTGAAACATTTCATCAAACCCATAATATTTGACAGTATCAATTAATGTGGGTTTTTCGTCTTTGATCAAATAGGCATTATAACTTGATCCCTGGGGCGTCTCATAACCATGAAAATTCCGCAAGTCCCAATCCACATATCCTGTCCAGTAAATATCGTCTTTAATCAGATGCATCGTTTTCTCCCTTGATTATTCTTCCGGTTCAAAATCACTTTTACCAACACCACATTCCGGGCATACCCAATCATCCGGCACATCCTCAAAAGCCGTGCCCGGCTGCACTCCGTTATCAGGATCCCCTTTTTCCGGATCATAGATCCAACCACAAACCGTACATTTGTATTTTTTCATTTTCTTGCCCCTTTCTTTAAACTTGTCTGCCTCATTTACGAAGTGACTAGGATCACTCTCCGTTACGAAATAAGGATTCGTATTCCCCATAACCTGAATCTTTGAGATCTTCAGCCGGAATAAATTTCAACGCAGCTGAATTGAGACAATACCGTAACCCGGTAGGTTGCGGGCCGTCGGGAAAAACATGCCCCAAATGTGAATCAGCCTGTTTGCTTCGCACTTCTGTTCTGACGGAGAAAAAAGACCGGTCCGTTTTCTCTACAATATTATCCGGTTCCAGCGGTTTGCTGAAACTCGGCCAACCCGTTCCGGATTGAAATTTATCTTTCGAACTGAAAAGCGGCTCGCCTGAGACGATATCCACGTAAATACCTGGTTTCTTATTATCCCAATACGCGTTGCGGAACGCCGGTTCCGTGGCATTTTCCTGGGTAACTTTATAGGCCAATGGCGTCAAACGTTTCCGCAAATCGTTTTCAGATTCTTCCCAATGCTCATCAAGAAATCGGTCCCGTCCGGAAAAAAACCGGAAAGTTTTATATTTGAGGGGATGTTCTTGATAATAATCCTGATGGTAATCTTCTGCAGGATAGAACTCGGACATTTCCAGGATCTCGGTAACAATCGATTCTTTAAAACGGCCGGATTTCTCTATCCGCGCCTTTGCTTCCTCCGCAGCTTTTTTTTCCTGGGCATTTCCATAAAAGATCGCACTGGCGTACTGTTGTCCGCGGTCCCCAAACTGTCCCCCTGCATCTGTCGGATCAATTTGCCGCCAAAAAACTCCCAATAATTCGTCGTACGAAACCCTGTCGGGATCATAAACCACTTTAACAGCCTCTTTATGCCCGGATTTTCCGGAAGAAACCTGCTCATAAGTTGGATTCTTTATGTGGCCCCCAATATAACCCGAATAAACTTCCTGGACTCCGTCCAGTTTCTCAAATGGCGCTTCCATGCACCAAAAACACCCTCCGGCAAAAACCGCCTCCTTGTAATTATTCCGGGCGGCTTGCGCATACGATACCTGCAGACTCCCGATCATCGTAAAAATCCCCAATATAAGCAATTCTTTCATTCTTTATCCCTCCTCGATCTAAATCACTCTGAGCAGATCGGAAATGCGGTTTTTTCCACTTCTTTTAGCTTGATAGAGTGCTTTATCCGCTTTTTGGATCAAATCCAGAATATTTCTCTTTTCCTTAATATCTGCAATACCAACACTGATCGTAGGCTCGCATTTTAAATCCAGGGCCTGAACAGCATCTTTCACTTTCCTGGCTAAGATCCTGGCAGAAGCAACATCCGTTTCCGGCAAGATCATCGTAAATTCATCTCCCCCATAACGGCAGACAATATCGGTGCTGCGGGAATATTCATTCAAAACGTTAGCGATCTTGACCAAAAGGCAATCCCCTTCCAGATGCCCATAAGCATCATTGCACTTTTTGAAAGCATCAATATCGATCATAAGCAAACACAAAGGACTTTTATGCCGTGTCGCGCGGCACATTTCCTGATACAAGCGATCGCGGAAATACCGGTGATTATAGACCCCGGTCAAAGGATCCGTCACTACCAACCGCTCCAGTTCAACCACCTTTTTTTTCAAAAAGGCTATTTCTTGCGCTTCGCTACCATGCCAATCCTTTGCTGGCATATCAATGTCCTTTCGATTTTATATAAAATCCCACAACAGCAAGCATGAATAATTCTCCGGCCTATTTCACCGTTGCCTTAAGATCTTTCAATTTATTTAAATGCCGCTGTTCCTCTTCGATCAAGGAATTCACAACCTTTTGACCTGCTTCAGGAACGATCTTGCGCATCTCTTCATACAACTGGATCGATTCCTTTTCAAAACGGATACCCATATCAATCGCCTCCGTAGCCGAATGGATACCTTCAGCCATTGCCTTTCCTGTATTTTCTTTAGAAAAGACATGTTCATCGGCCAGAGACCGCATATGGGAATACAGTTCCGTGCTATTACCCTCTTTTTCCATAAAATCCTGAACAAGCCTCAGCATTTTTTGAAAATACTGAATGTGCTTTTCCTCTTCTTTGGCTAAATACTCAAAAGCCAACTGCACATTCTTATCTTCGCTCAAAGAAATAAGATTATTATAAAAATCTCTCCCGTTTTGCTCAATAACGATCCCTAACTCAACGATTTCCACTTCTGAATACGGATTAGTCATCGGTACCTCCTGCGTGACTGATTCAATTAATAAAAACTATCCGATCAAACCCATATCTTCAGGCTCAAAATATTCTTTCGGATGCTTACAAGATGGACATTTCGTCGGGGGTTCAGTTCCCTCGTGAACAAACCCGCATTTGCCACATTTCCATTTAATCGGTTTTTCCCGCTTATACACCGTGCCCTGTTCAACCATTTTCAGCAAACCCTGATAACGGGCTTCATGCTGCTTTTCAACTTTAGCGATCTGTTCAAAAAGCCTGGCCACATCCTCCAAGCCTTCCTCTTTGGCTTTTTGCGCAAAGGAAGGATACATCTCGGAATTTTCATAATGCTCGCCGTTCATCGCCTCTCTTAAATTAGCCGCGGTATCTCCGATACCCCCTAAAGCTTTGAATTCATCTTTGGCATGTTGCTTTTCATTTTCTGCCGTCTCCTCAAATAACTTGGCGATATAATGATAACCTTCCTTCCTGGCAACTTTTCCGAAATAGGTATATTTATTTCGCGCTTCCGATTCGCCCGCGAAAGCGGCTTTTAGGTTTTGTTCTGTTTGTGTTCCTTTAATTTCTGCCATTATTCTTTCTCCTTTGTTGTTAATACCCGATAAAACTTTCCACTTTAATTTTTTCTTTATTGATTCCCATTTGCCCGCACAAGGTTTTCATGCTGTCCACCATGGAAGGTGGCCCCAAAATAAAGAACTCTTTAGCAAGATAGTCCCCGGCGCAGGACTGGATGACCTCCTTGGTGATCATGCCCTTAAAAACATCTTCCTGAGCCGACTCTGTTTCGGCTAAAACGTGACAGACACGTAATCCCGGAATTTTATCTTTTAGTTCATCTAATTCCTCTCTAAAAACAATATCCTGTTCCGTCCAATTGCCGTAAATCAGAACAATGTTCTTTTGTAAGGCCTTATCCGCGACAGACTTTAAAATAGGGAAGACCGGAGTGATCCCGATGCCTCCAACAAGAAAACAAACATCCTCCGTGAGGGCACTTAAGCTGCATTTGCCCATCGGACCCTGAAAAAAAACCTCATCTCCCTCCTTTAAAGAAACCAACGCTTGTGAGAACGCACTGGAAGATATCTTTTTTGTCACCTCGACGTAAGGCTCTTCCGGAGGAGAAGAAAGTGAGAGCATCTTATTCAAGTCCTTATTCTTTCGATTTTGCGTGTCAAAAAGGACCTGGACAAATTGTCCTGCCTCAAAACTAAAATCCTCTGGCTTGGAAAACCGAAAACTTTTCACATTATGCGTTCTATCGATAACCTCAAGAAAAACCGCTTTGATTTCCGGCATAGTTTATTTCCCTTCCTGTTCTTGGCCTAAAGGTGGGGGAGAAAGATCAATCACCTTTTCAACATCAATTTCAATCAAATACTTCGGTTTGGACGGCAAATGCGCTTCAAAATGCTTGGCGGATTTAACACCACGCTGAACTCCACGAATGGTCCGGGACGTAATCCTTTGAATGATCTTTTCTTCCCATTTTTGCACAATATGTTCTTCAATCTCCTTATGCGGAATAATCTTTCCGCGCCCCTGGATCGTATAGCCCTTGAATTGATGTTCATTAACCACTGTGACACTGACGGTATCATTCCGGCTTAAATTACGATATGTCTGCTTTTGATAGAGATCAATAATATATATCTTATCAGCTTTAATGCCGACGATTCCTTTAACAGAACAATGGATCTGTCTGTTTTCATCCAAAGTAGAAACGACCACACAGCCCTGGTTGCATAAAAAATGGATGATATCTTCATGTAAATTCATGCTCCGCCTCCTAATCCTTTATTTACAACATTCAGGACAAATACCGGTGATTTCCAATTTGATCTCCAACTTTTTAAAATGACTTTCCTTGCGGCATTGCTTGCGCACCGCGCTAAGATCAACACCCGTCAAATCCCTGATTTTACCACAAAGCAAACAACGGGCATGATAATGTTCCTCTTCCATAATATCATAACGGAATTTATTCTCACCAGAATCAAACTTAAAGATCTTATGCGATTCGACCAATTTATCAATATTACGGTAAACCGTTCCTAAACTGATCTGAGGCAGTGTTTGCCTAGCCGCAAGAAATATTTCATTGGCAGTTGGATGCTCCCTATTTTTTTGAATGATATGGAATATCAAACGCATTTGTTTAGTACTTCTGGAATTCGAATACTTCATCCCGGCCCCTTATTAGTAATAATTCTTATTAATAACTTATCATAGTCATCCTCATTGTCAAGACTTTTGACCGGTACTATTTATCTTCTACCTCTGATATGTGTGCCTATGGATTATGCGCAACAGGAAATTTTATAAGAAATGTCGTCCCTTTGCCAACTTCACTCTGGACCTCTATACTCCCTTTATGCTTCTTGATAATATCAAAGCTTATACTCAGACCTAAACCTGTGCCCTCTCCGACCTCCTTGGTCGTGAAGAAAGGATCAAACATCTTTTTTATAACTTGCCTGGACATGCCTTCTCCATTATCGGTAATCTTCAGACAAACATAGCCCTCCTCGGCATATGTTTCAATGTGAATAGCTCCGCGCTCCTTCATCGCTTGCGAAGCGTTTATCAATAAATTGATGATCACTTGCGAAATCTTCTGAGCGTTGCAATGAATCAGGGGCAAGCCAGCAAGTTCTTTGGTCAATTCACACTTATTCTTTATTTCATTGTTTACAATAGTAATCGCGACCTCAACGATCTTATTAAGGTCTTCCTCTTTAAATTCTTCATCCGTCTCTTTGCGGGCAAAACTTTTTAGGTCCGTGATGATTTTCTGTATACGTCGGGTTCCCTCCTGCGACTCTTGAAGCAATGAGGGAAGGTCTTTTTCGATATATTCAATATTCAATTCTGCCTCTAACTCCTCCATCCATTGCCGTTGCTCTTGCGGGCTTTTCCGAGCAGAACGCATAAACCTGCGGATCTCATCAATATATTTTTGAAGCAATTTCCAGTATTCTGAAAACATGGAAATATTATTCTTAATAAAACCGATCGGATTATTAATCTCATGCGCCACGCCTGCGGCTAACTGCCCTATCGAGGCTAACTTCTCCACTTGGAATAATTGGTCCTTTGTTTCTTTCAAGTGAATATACGCGTCTTCCAGTTCAGATTTTGTTGTTTCCAACTCAGAAATCTTGTGATGGAGTTGTTTATTCGCCTCAATAAGCTCAATTGTTCGTTCTTTAACCCTGACCTCCAACTCTTGCTTGGATTGATTCAACTGTTCCTGGGCTTTCTTCTTATCTGTGATATCACTAAATATCCCCAAAAGGCCGATAACCTGACCCTCTTCATCCTTGATCGGAGACTTGATCGTGTAGACCCATTTTTCTTTTCCTTTCAAAAGATATTTTTCTTCAAGATCCAATGTTTCTCCGGCATCGGTTACCTTCAAATCATCTTCTCTATACCTTTCAGCTACATGAAACGGGAAAAAATCATAATCGGTTTTTCCCACAATCTCCTGACGCATGATCTGCAGATCAGCCGCGAAAACATCATTACAATAGGTATAAACGCCATCCAGATTTTTTCGAAAGATCCTCTGCGGCAAATTCTCAACTAAAATCCTGTATTTATATTCACTCTCCACCAGCGCCTTCTCCGTTAAAGAACGGACATGGATCTCATGATCAAGTTCGCGGATCGTTTCTTCCAGTTCTGCGGCATGCTGAGATATCAGCTTCTCCCTCTCTCTGTGATAATCGATCTTACTGATCAACTCCTCCGGGCTTAATTTAAGGTCAGACAATATTTTCGCATAAACACGGGATAATTCCCTGGACTCGCTTTCTGTAAATAATGACACCGAGTTGATGACCTGATGAGCCGACGCCGAACCCAATGAACCCGACAACGTTTTTTCCAACTCATTTTGAAGTTCAGCCAATTGGATCACAGAAATCTTATTATGGACATCAATGTGATTTTTGTCCAAACACTCATTGACCATAGCCTCGGCTGTCCGCTTATCAAAATACTTCTCTAACACTTTCATCAGTAAATCTAATTTGTGGGATAATTCAATGCGTCTGTCCTCAAGCCACTCTGAGACCAATGAAGGCGAGGAAGACATCTTTAAAGCATCCACAAAGATATCCGCGCCCCGCTCCTCCATCGCTGTGTTAGCGCGGCTCAAAGATCCCGACACGAATAAAGTAATATTAACAAACAAAGACCAAAAAACCGCATGCACCATATTATCAGGAATGTTTATCCCGATAAGCTGTTCCGGTCTCAGCCAGGTTATGGCCCAAGGACCCTTCACTAAAATCGCGGGCGAACCCCAACCGCTTTTGATAATGGCCGGAAAAAGAAGCGTGTAAAACCAAAGCAAAAAACCGCCGATAAGGCCCATTAATGCGCCCCGTCTATTAGCCCTTCGCCAATATAACGCGCCGATTATTATTGGTGCAAACTGCAGGACCGCGGCAAAAGAGATCAGCCCGATATTAACCAGCATATACGACTGCTTGAGCAGTTTTTCAAAATGATATCCGCTTAATATGAAGAAAGCAATGAACAGCCATCGAAACTTCAAAAGATGCTTCTTTAAAAAATCCAACCGAGGAGAAAAGTTTAAAACAGGTAAAAGAATATGATTGGTCACCATGGTGGCAACGGTCATGGAAGAAATCATGATCATGCTGGTAGCCGCGGAAATGCCCCCTAAAAAGACAATAACCGCCAGCCAGAAATTATTGTAAAAAAGCGGCAGCCTTAAGACAAAACTGTCAGCCTCAGCGACCGGCAATCCGGACAAAAGGCCACCCGCAGCGATGGGAACAAGGAAGATATTTATTAATAACATGTACAGAGGAAACACCCATAAGATCATCCCGATATTCTTTTCTTCAGAATTTTCTACAACCGCGACATGAAACTGCCGGGGCAAAAACATAAAAGCAGACATGGACAAAACAAGATAAGTAGCCCAAACCAGATAATTGCCCTGATCCTTCCCGCCTACAAATATCATTTCTGAGAACTGGCTTGATGCCAAACGGGTAAAAATATCATCGAAGCCGTGAAAGATAAAAAAGGTCACAAACACCCCCACGCATAAAAGCGCGGCTAACTGTACCAAAGATTGAACCGCCACAGACAGGATCATGCCTTTATGTGTTTCAGTCGGATCCAGACGCCTTGCGCCAAAAAGGATCGTGAAAATGATCATAAGCCCGATGATAAGCCACGCCATATACTGCTCCCAAATAAAGATATCTCCTTGATAAGAGTGCATGGCAAGGATCTTGAATGTATTAAAAGTGGCCCTTAACTGTAAGGAAACATAGGGAATGACGCCGACCAAGGCGATAACGGTCACCATCGCGGCCAAAGCTTGCGATTTGCTGTAACGCGCGGAGATAAAATCGGCAATACTGGTAATCCGGTAATTATGTTTTATCCGGACCATCTTGCGCAAGATAACCGGCCAAAGAAAAATTACCATGGTGGGGCCTAAATAAAACGTCAGAAAAAGCAGTCCGGATGTAGCCGCATTGCCAACACTGCCATAATAAGTCCAGGTGGTGCAGTAAATACCGAGCGCACAGGCGTGCATAAAAGGATGCTCGCTCCACCGGCGCAAAAGGGGTGAGCCCCGCTCTGTTTTGAGCGCTAAAACGAACATCGCGCCCATATATAAACAAAAGACGATAATGATGATAAAAATAGATAACATTTTTTATCCGCGTGGCTTTTTTGTATTTTTTGTGCTTTCTTTCAAACGGGGGTAACCTAAACTCATGATAAATAAGATAAAAATATTTAAGGCCCACATAAAGAACAAATAGTAAAAAACCGTCTGCGGTTTTCCCTGCTCAAAAATAGAAAGGAATGGCCAGGTCAGCAAGATTGCATAAACACCAAAAATAAAAAAACAAAACTCTTTTTGGCTAAAAATCTTAATCATTTTTTTCATAAAGCATATCCCTTATTCTGGATCCTTCTGATTCTATGCTTAAACCCGGGGATTGTAAATAAAAATGAACCGTCCCTCAATGGAAAAGAGGATAAAGAAATGCCACGCCATAATCGCGTCTTACAGGCGCTGATAACGCAATTGGCCGCAGGAGGCCTGAACATCATCTCCCCGGGAGGATCGGACTGTTGCTCTGATCCCATTCTGTGACAAGCGTTTCTGGAAAGACCGTATTTGCGCCATAGACGGGATCGGAAAATCAAAATCTGTGACCACATTATAAGGGATCAAATTCATTTTACAATCCAATCCACGAAAAGCCTTTCTTAATAAAGGGGCAGCCTTATCAAGGCATGTCAGTCCGGGTATCAAGACATACTCAAAGGTCACCTGCCTTTTGGTTTTCCGGTAATACATCTTCAACTCCCGAAACAAGTCCGAAAAAGGATATCTCTTATTGACCGGCATCAAAAGATCCCGGGAAGCATCATCATACCCATGCAAAGACACAGATAATTCCACCTGCAGTCCTTCCTGAGAAAATTTTTGTATCCCGGGGATAACCCCACAAGTCGAAAGGGTTATTTTCCGGGCGCCTATATTCAAACCCTCCTTATGATTCATAATACGAATTGCCTTCATCACATTGATATAATTATCAAAGGGCTCGCCCACTCCCATGAAAACAACGTGTGTTGCCTCCCGCCCATCAAACAATACTGACGCCAATAAAACCTGATTTATGATCTCCGCGCAGCTAAGATTGCGCATAAATCCACCGAGCCCACTGGCACAAAAACGGCAGGCATATTTGCACCCGACCTGACTGGATACACAAACCGTCAGTCGTGTCCGGGTGGGAATATACACGGTTTCCATCATCTGCCCGTCGCTCAATTCTAATAACAACTTAATAGTGCCGTCTTGTGATATTCTTGTGTCTTGAATGGCTGGAAAGGATAAGGAAAATGCGTTTTTCAGGGATTGTTGCAA
>JAGYNW010000309.1 GCA_018399915.1 Candidatus Omnitrophota bacterium | reverse complement strand
TGGTGACAAGGAATTGATGTATTTCAAGGTCAAGGTTTATATAAACCTATCTACCGTGGCTAGAAGGTTGAGATCTTTTTATGTTATCTTAAGTATATCCTTTTTTGACGGATGTTTCAAGGGCAAGGCATCAAGAAATTACTAGTTTTTTATCAAAAACCTATTCATGATTTTTGTTTCAATTCTTTGCAAGCCCATTGTTACTGGATATCATATTTGGGCACTCTTCCTAAATCTACCATAAGGGCATTGATCTCCTTTTTCAAAGCGATCATCTTGATCTCGCGTTCAAGCGTTGCTTTTTTTAGCCCATCATATTCAAATATCATCGCATTTAAAGAATCATATACTTTTTTATATTCCGTTATGTCGCAAACTGACCCCATTATGGTCACGGGTTCTCCCTCGGAATTGCAAACGTTCTTGATTGAATGTCTCAGCCAGCGCAATCCTTCCTTAGGATTAAGAATCCTGAACTCTTTATGAACTTGAAAATTCGGAACCTCTCTAAGTCTTTTTTTTATAACCTCTGGAAAAAGCGGCCTATCCTCCGGGGGCGTGATCATATCCCAATTCAATGCGCCATTGATAAAATCGTCCTGCTCGTAGCCCACCATCTCTTCTAAAGGCCCATGGATAAAAATTGGCATAAAGTTCAGGTCAGCCTGAAAGGATACCCCTCTCAGACTTCTCAGAGTAAAAACATGCCTGTCTTCCATATCTTTAAGGTGCCGCTCTTTATTTTCTCTATACAAGGCGGCTGCGATGATTACCTCTAATTCTCTATCGACAAAAGGTTTAACCACGTACCCGAAAGGCCCACTTCTATGTGCCTCCTGGAATGTTTGCTCATCGGATAATGCTGTCAAATATACGATTGGCATTGAATCGGTTTTTAAAATGCGCTTGGCCGCCGCGATTCCATCCATTGCCCCTTTCAAATGTATGTCCATAAGAATCAATTCAGGCTGAAATCTACGAGCCAAAACAATGGCTTCATGAGCGGTATCAACCGTGGCTAAAATAGAATACCCAAACCCTACAATCAAATGTTCAATATATTTAGCGGTGACTGTATCATCCTCAACGATTAATATTTTGGTATTTTTATCCATATCTTTACCTCTCAAGATGATGGGTATCCTCCATATCAGACTGATAGATTTATTGCTCTACTAAATATAGAATGAAAAATAACTTTTGAACATAGGGTGAGCACACTTTATACTGACTTGACAGGACAATATTAAGAATGACATGACATGCGCGCGGATCAACCGGCTTGATTACGATATTGTGTCGGCGTCAAACCCTGGATCTTTTTGAAAATACGCATGAATGATTCAGGATTTTGATAACCCAGGAAATAAGATAATTCATCAACCGTTATCTTGGAGTTCATTAGTAAATATTTCGCCTCATCCATCTTTGCATCAAGTAAGTATTCGCGAAAACTCCGCTTTTCTTGTTCCTTGAATATCCGGCTTAAATATTTCGGACTTAACCTCATCTCCTCGGAGACAGATTTTAAAGACGCCTTCTTATAATTTCTCTTTACAAAATTTTTGATCTTATTTATCCGATAAGACTTCGTTGCCGCATTTTTATTCAAATGGGCCTTTTCCGTCAAGACCTTCAAAACTTTTTCATTAAGCTCTTCATAGTTAAATGGCTTTTCGATAAAATCGTCAGCATGATATCTCAACGCCTGAACAGCTACATCTTTAGTGGCATAGGCGGTCATAATAATGACCGCCATATCCGGTCGCATCTCTTTTATTTTACATAACACATTCAATCCATCTATTTGTGGCATCATTACATCAAGCAACGTTAAATAGATATCTCTGGGTTTTTCTAAATACCGAATGGCTTCCGTCCCGTCCATAAACTCAACAAGATCATATTTATCCAAGATCATCCGCAGACTTTTAATGACCCGGATATCATCATCTATGATCAATACTTTTTCTGAAAGCATAAATCCCTTCCTGACAAAAGCAAATAAAAGGTTTTATTTATTTTTGTTTCTACTAATTAAATCTTTGTTGATCGGCAGCTGCACGGAAAAGGAAACACCGTGATCCAGCCCCTTAAGAACGTCAATAACTCCTCCATGGTTT
>JAGYNW010000308.1 GCA_018399915.1 Candidatus Omnitrophota bacterium | reverse complement strand
GAATCGATTTGCGCTGGCGGTTTCAAAGACTGTTACCCTAAGGATTTGTCCGCGAGGTAAATTTAGGATTAAGAAGCCGTTATCCTGAAACCGTCCTTTGGGTGGATTTTGATAATCGACTTGACAAAAGAGAATACGGTGTTAATTTATTAAAAAAGGTAACACATTAAAATGAAAAGATTCGGGGTTTCTTTAGAAGATAATTTGCTTGATGAGCTTGATGACCTGGTCCAAAGGCATAAACTGCCCAACCGTTCTCAAGCTATCCGGTATCTGATCCGCCGGAATCTCACAAAAGAGCAGTGGGAAACGAACCGCATTGTCAGTGGATGTATTGTATTGGTCTATGACCATCACAAACGAGATCTTGTGAACAAGGCCATTGATATTCAGCATAAATACCAGACTCAGGTTTTATCTTCCCAGCATGTCCATCTTGATCATGATAATTGCCTTGAAACTATCGCATTAAAAGGAAAGGCAAGCGATTTGAAAGCTCTGGCGGACCAACTTATAGGACTAAAAGGCATGAAGCATGGGGAATTGGTCATGAGTACTCTGGGATAAATTTTTTTAAGCGAGAGTAACACGAAAACAATAAACGTAATATCTTTAAAGGAGGATACCAATGAGAAAACAAACTAAATTTCAATTGCTGTTCGCAGGTATTTTTTCTGTATGTATCTTTTTTTCGTCTTCAGCACGGGCTCATTTTGGGATGGTGATCCCCTCAGACGATATTGTTGAAAACCAAAAGGCTGCGGATCTGCATATTAAGATCATGTTCGCGCATCCTTTTGAAGGCGTGTCCATGCCCATGGAAAAGCCTGTAAAGTTCGGGGTTATGGTTGACGGAAAGATAGAAGATCTTCTTGGCCGGCTTAATGCGTATGATTTAAAAATGTATGCGGATGAAGAAACTTTTCAGGCCTGGCAGGCAGATTTTTCCATTAAACGTCCCGGGGACTATCTTTTTTATGTGGAACCCGCACCTTATTGGGAGCCGGCGGAAGATTGTTTTATTAAGCATTACACAAAGGTCATCGTGGATGCCTATGGTAAAGAAGACGGATGGGACCAGGAAATCGGGCTTAAAACAGAGATTGTACCTTTGACCCGGCCTTTCGGCATATACGCCGGGAATGTCTTTCAGGGCATCGTTAAAGTGGACGGGAAACCTGTGCCTTTCGGTGAAGTGGAGATTGAACATTATAATGAAAAAGGGATTTATACTGCACCCAAAGGCGCCTTGGTCACGCAAGTTGTCAAATGCGATGCGAATGGTGTTTTTACATACGTTATGCCAAAGGCCGGGTGGTGGGGATTTGCGGCACTGAATGAGGATGACAAGACCCTGCCTTTGGGAGAAGAAGAAAAACCGGTTGAGATCGGTGCGGTGCTTTGGGTTAAGGCTTATGAAATGAGGTAATGTTTATGCATATATCCGAGGGGGTATTAAGTTTACCGGTAATCGCCGCCGGCTACGCTTTTAGCGCAGCAGGGGTAGCTATGGGGTTAAAGCGGATGAAAGACAAGGATATCGTTAAGACCGCTGTTTTTTCTGCCGCGTTTTTTACCGCTTCACTCATCCATGTGCCCTTAGGGCCCGGCAATGTTCATTTGATTCTTAATGGGTTATTGGGGATAATGTTGGGATCTGCCGGTTTTTGCGCGATATTTATCGCATTGATACTCCAGGCGATTTTATTTCAATTCGGCGGATTGACGACGCTGGGAGTGAACACTTTCAACCTGGCCATGCCGGCCTGGGTCTGTTTTCTTGTGTTTGCAAGAGTGATCAAAGCAAATAAAATTCCGTTGTTCGTGACTGGATTTCTTACCGGATTTATATCGGTGGCCTTAAGTGCGGTCTTGCTGAGTTTTTCACTTTTGATGAGTGGCGAACATTTCGGGGCCTCGGCAAAGATTATTTTGATCGCCCATATTCCTGTGATGATCACTGATGGGATCATCACCGCGGTAGCCTTGCCATTTATTCAAAGAGTCAAACCGGAGATGTTATGCGTCTAAAGTATTTTTTTTCTTCATTGGTGATTATCGGAATGGTTATCGGGTGGGCGCCATCCTGCTTCGCGCACAAGGTCAATCTCTTTTGTTTTTGGG
>JAGYNW010000307.1 GCA_018399915.1 Candidatus Omnitrophota bacterium | reverse complement strand
CATACCCTGGAGATGACGCTCGCACCTTTTAATACCGCCCGCGAGGAATATTTCATCTCCATCGGGAAAAACATTACCCGCCAGATCGACCTTTTGAAAAAGGTCAAGGCCTCCGAGGATTTTTACCGGCATGTCTGTGAAGAGTCCGCGGATGCCATCTGCACCCTGGATCTTGACGGCCGCATCATTTACGCGAACAAGGCCGCGGAAAAAATGGTCAAGGCCCGGCTTTCGGAGAAACGCAACACCCATTTTTCTAAATATATCCAGTTGGAATCCATGACCAAGATGAAAAAACTGATCCAGCGGATGCGTGCCGGGGAACGGGTGGCGTTTGAGAAGGCCAACATCGTGGATACCAGCGGCAAGGTCATTACCATTGAGATCACGGGATTTCCCACTTACAAGGATGACAAAGTGCATCAACTGCACTGCATTTTCCGGGACATCGGCAAGCGCATAGAGGTTGACAACCTGAGGCTGGAATCCCAGAAGATGAAGGCGGTCCAGCTGTTCATTTCTGGGACGACCTACGAGATCCAGAATCCGCTTAAAGGATTGCTCATCCGCGCCCAGAGCCTGATCGAAAAGTACGGGGACCGGGATTTTGAGTACGTGGGATACAAAGAATTTAAAAATATCATCCAGACCCTGACCACCATGCGTGACCAGATCAAATACTGTTGCGATACCAACAAGCGTTTGATCGACATCAGTAAACGGAAAGTGAAGCTTCAAAAAAGCACCTGCGACGTCAATTCGGTCATCAAAGAGACCGTGCGCATGTTTGAACACGATTTGAAGGTCTCGGACATCGACCTGACTTTGCGGCTGGGAAAGAATCTCCCCAAGGCCCAGATCAGCCGCATTGATTTAAACCAGATCATCGTCAATGTCTTGACCAATGCGATCCAGTCCATGCTCAGCGGTCAGCACATCAGGGTGAGGACCAGCTACGCAAAGAAAAGCCGGACGATTCGGATTGAGTGTGTTGATGAGGGGATCGGTATTTCCAAGGAGATCATGCCGCATGTGTTTGAACCGTTTTTTTCCACCAAACAGCGCGGCCTGAAGAAGAACGCCGGGCTCGGGCTGTCCATCGTCTACTCGATCATCACGGCGGTCAAAGGCAAGATCCGGATTACCAGTGACGTGGACCGCGGCACCGTAGTCCAGATTTCTCTCCCGGCCGTTTAAAAAGAAACCAAACAACTGAGAAAGAAAAAATTATGTACGCCTCAGACGCGACATTCATGCAACTGGCTTTATCCCTGGCCCGCCGGGCTGCGGACGAAGATGAAGTGCCGGTCGGCGCGGTCATCACCCACAACGGGCAGGTGATCGCCAAGGCTTACAATCAGGTGGAAACGCTCCGCGATCCTACCGCACACGCGGAAATGCTCGCCATTACCCAGGCCGCCAGCACCCTGGGCGAAAAATGGCTTTACGGTTGCACGCTTTACGTGACCGTGGAACCCTGCAGCATGTGTGCCGGCGCACTGGTCCTGGCCCGCCTGAAGCGGCTTGTCTACGCCACAGAGGATCCCAAGGCCGGTGCCTGCGGCTCGGTCTTCAATCTGGTGGAAAGCCGGCGGCTGAACCACCGCATCGAATGCCACCACGGCCTTTTCAAAGAAGACTGCAGCACTTTGATGTCCGGGTTTTTTCTGAAAAAACGTCAGTAGGGGGGCGCCGGGGGAAACCCAAACCGGCCTTTGAGAAGGAAAAAAACAAGAAAAAGTGCTAACGTGACGCGTAAAAAAACCGGCCGCCTGAAATTCAGACCGCCGGTTTTAAAAAAACGGAGAGGCCGGGATTCGAACCCGAGGACCCAGTCACCCAGGTCAACTGATTAGCAGTCAGCTCCATTCAACCACTCTGGCACCTCTCCTGAAAGGCTTCGCAAATTGTCAAATATTCAAAATATCGACGAGGAAATTAACCGAGGTCGCTTGCCCGCGCCCCATGTGCGGTCCTTGCCTTTTGGCTGCGCAAAGTATCCGCCCAGGCCTGACCACCTTTTTCGTTGAAGCCGGCCGCGGACCGCCATGGCACATCAAGATTATATCTTATACCAAATTTTTGCCGGTCTGTAAAGTAAGAAGTGTGCCAACGATGCACGCAAAA
>JAGYNW010000306.1 GCA_018399915.1 Candidatus Omnitrophota bacterium | reverse complement strand
TTCTCATCTCTGGGAATGGGTTTTATGTTTATGGAAATACCTCTCATGCAAAGATTCGTTTTGTTGCTAGGAGATCCCATATACGCCATTTCGGTCGTTCTGGCGGGATTGCTGTGTTCCGCGGGCCTGGGCAGTTTATCCATTCCTTTACTAAGAAATAAGTTTAACAACGATAAAAAGATCCTCATCTTCAGCACCTTTTTTCTCTTTGCTTACATCTATTTATTCATCCTCTTCAGCTGGGACATCAATTCCCTGCTGATCAAAACTCCTTATTCGGTTCGGATTCTGGCCACACTTGGCATCAGCTTTCCTATCGGGTTTTGTCTGGGGCTCTATTTTCCTATAGGCCTTCGTTTGGCAGGAGAAAGACATGCCTCTTTAATTCCCTGGGCATGGGGGCTTAATTCAGGATTCAGTGTTTTGGGTTCCATCCTGGCCATAATTTTTGCGCAGTTTGAGGGATTTAATGCGATCCTGCAACTATCAATTGCGGTTTATTTCGTTGCCTTATTAAGTTTTCTGAAAATGCACAAAAATTTCAAACCCCAATTACACTAAAAAGGTTATTTATGGATTACTACAATTTAATCAGCTTGGGTGGCATTTTGGGGCTTATGCTATGTGCCTGGGCCTTTTCAACCAATCGGAGGAATATCAATTATCGTTTAATTTTCTTTGGATTAACGCTTCAGGGATTAATCGCCATATTTATCTTTAAAATCCCGGCCGGTTCGAAATTTTTCCTTTTACTCAATGAAGTCGTTTTACAGATACTGAATTCCGCGAATGCGGGATCCCAATTTGTTTTTGGGCGGCTGGCGCTCGCCCCCGGTGAATCAAACGCGGCAGGGGAAACCTCTTTAGGATTTATCCTCGCCTTTCAAGCTTTTCCAACGATCATTTTCTTTTCAGCGTTAATCTCTATCCTTTATTATCTCAACATCATGCCTGTCATTATCCGCAGCCTCGCCTATGTCTTTACCAAATTAATGAAAATCTCAGGAGCGGAATCCCTAGTCGCGGCCAGCAATATTTTTGTAGGGATCGAATCCGCCTTAACCGTTAAACCGCACCTGAAAGAAATGACCGCATCGGAATTTTGTACGATCTTGAGTGTGGGGATGGCTACAGTGGCCTCCAATGTCCTGGCTTTATATGTGCTTTTTCTCAAAAAACCTTTTCCGACCATCGCAGGTCACCTGATATCCGCCTCATTACTTTCGGCCCCCGCGGCACTCATAATGTCTAAATTGATCCTGCCCGAAGAATCTACGCCCAAAACATTGGGCCAACACATAAAACCTCATTATGAAAAAGACAAAAACCTACTGGAAGCAATTATCAACGGTGCCCATTCCGGAATAAAAATGATTGTAGGCATCGTGGCATTACTTATCGCTGTGTTAGGGCTTGTTTCGCTCTGCGATCTGTTTTTAGGCTTTATTACAGATCAGTTGACGCTTTCATTGGGAATCCCGCTGGACGTGTCTCTGAAAGGAATCAGCGGATACCTTTTCTATCCACTGACTTTGCTCATGGGAATCCCTTGGGAAGAAGCCGGCATCATCTCTGCCATTTTAGGAGAACGGTTGATCGTAACCGAAGTGGTGGCATATCAAGACCTGGCCTTTGCCTTAGAGCAAAACCTACTGCAACCTGGACGTTCGGTTGTCATTGCCTCTTACGCGCTGTGTGGATTCGCTCATTTGCCCTCCATGGCCATTTTTGTGGGAGGTATATGCGCTTTAGCCCCGGAAAAAAGAACCGTCATTACTCAAGTGGCCTTAAGAGCCCTGATCGCAGCAACGCTGGCATGTTTTATGACAGGGGCTATCGCTGGAGTGTTTTACACTAATGACCTGTACTTATTAGGATTGAATTAACATGCCCAAAAAAACAAAACACACGGTTTGGAACAAAAAACAAGCGAAGATCTCTTCATCAAAGATTTTGAAAACGCAAAAGAATGTTTCGATATCCGACAAAGAAGACACCCGCACTGATCCTCTGGGCCAGTTTGTTAAAAAATTCGATGCGCAAATACGCAAGGCTTGCGAGAAACGTATTCAAAAAAAGCCTTAATCCAATAATAATTTTTTGACAAACGCCGGCTGAATGTTGTAATATTCATACTCACACAGACAATG
>JAGYNW010000305.1 GCA_018399915.1 Candidatus Omnitrophota bacterium | reverse complement strand
CCGTTCCGAAGTATTAACAAAAGACAGGCCCGGATAAAGAAAAAATATGTTCCGCCTCAACTGATCAAATATTATCAAATTCGCAAAACCTTTGGATTAGGGGCGTCTAGATGATGAATTGCCTTTAAATGCATTAAATATCAGGGAATTATTCATGCCAATAAGCTATACGCATAAAACCATTTTTATCCATATCCCCAAGACAGCCGGGTGCAGCTTATCGGAATGTTTGGATATCCCTAGTTCCGGGATAGTGAGCCTGAGGGGGGAAATACAGGAATCTGATAAGAGGAAATATCATGTGAAGGGAGATTGGTGGCATCATCTCCCTGTGGTGAAGGTGAAAGATATTCTCCCCCGGGATGTTTTTGAACAATATTTCAAGTTCACATTCGTGCGGAATCCCTGGGATCGCGTGGTATCCTTATTCTTTTTTACGCGAAGGCTTCCGCTTTCAGAAACTTGTTCTTTAGATTTTGAGACATGGGTCAAATATTATTGTCAGCGGGAGAATGTTTACAGTCAGAGTGACCTGATTACCGACGGCGCAGGAAACTTTCTGGTCGAATTTATCGGCCGTTATGAAAATCTGAATCATGATTGGATGAGAGTCTCTCAGCGCTTAAGTTTGCCTTCGAAAAGATTACCGCATTACAATCAAACGAAACGTATGCATTACAGTAATTATTATGATGAACATACAAAACAGCTAGTGGGGGAGCGTTTCCAAGAAGATATTGACCGATTTGGGTATTCCTTTGCGCGGCAGCACAAGTACTTTCATTTTCATGCCAAAAAAGCGGGAAAGCCTCAAAAGTATCGTCAGCATCATCCGCCAAATCATGAAGAGAGTTTTAAGCAGGGATTATTCATTGTGTGCATGATCCTGAAAAATAAAATAGATTTCCTGGCTGAAGCTTTGCAGCAGGGGCAGGTTCATTTGTTTTCGTTCGCGACTTTTGTGCGGGAGCAGCAGATCTCAGGATTTCTTTATCCTGCCCTGAAATCAAATTCTTTGGTGGATAATTTACCGGCATATTTGGTCAGCCTGGTGCAGGCTAATTATTTTAATGAATGGATTATGAATGAAATGCTTATGAAAGAGATCAGGGCATTGCACCAACATTTTCAGGCAGCCGGGAAGGATGTGATTTATATGAAAGGCCCTTTTTTTGTTGAGCGGTTTTATGGGAATATTGACCGAAGAAAGATTAGGGATATCGATATTTTTGCGAGAAAAGAAGATGTCGATGGGATACATCAGATTTTAGTTCAACAGGGATATGGCCGCCGTTCTAAGGTGCTTTTAGGAAAGGAAAGAATGCTGAAGCACACACATCATTTCGAGTATTGGAAGGATAATCTCCCGCTGGATTTGCATTGGGCTTTTTGTAACAAAGCAGGGTTTGCCTTGGATTATGAGAAAATATGGGACGCCAGAAAGGTTTACACGCATCGAGGCAAGGAATATTTTGTCCTGGCAGATGAATATAAATTGGTATTAAGGATCATTTCCATTTTTAAGGATATTGAGGTAGGAAATCTCACGCTGAAATCCTGCTTGGATATGTACATGCTATTAAGGGCCTTGGGACAGGGCTTGGATTGGGGGCGGTTTTGGGTGGCAAGAGAGGCTGAGGGGTTGAGCGCCGTATCGGTTAATATCTTGGACCTAGTTTTAAGTGTGTTTGATTGTCGGCAGGAGTGCCCTGAGTTGGAACGCGCGTTACAGTCACAGCGGCATTTAATCAAGTGTCAAGATTTGTCCTCACAGATAAATTTGTTTAAGCATTCTCAGTGGGCTATTCAGCAAAAGCAATGGGCTTTCGGGCTCTATCCTCAGGGGCAGGTGAAGGCAATATTCGATTGGGGAAAATCATTGCCGTTTCGGCTTGCCATGCACCAGGAATAAACATCAAAGGGAAGGGGTCAATCATCTGATCATGGTTGATATTATTATTGTTACCTACAACGCAAGAAAATATTTAACGGAATGCCTCCAATCCGTTGAGGTTCATACACAGTCCATTCCGTATCAACTGACCGTTGTTGACAACGCTTCAGGCGATGGGACAGGTTCTTTTCTGCGAGAATACGCGCGAAGCCGTAGGTATTTTAGGGTGATCCGTGCCAACAGGAATCTTGGATTTTGCGGTGGGGTGAACCTGGCTTTGCGTAAGACCAAAAATCGT
>JAGYNW010000304.1 GCA_018399915.1 Candidatus Omnitrophota bacterium | reverse complement strand
TTATTGCAGGATGTCGGGATAGGAGCAGGAGTTGCAACCGCGATAGTTTTAACACATGAAGGTGGAGCAGGATTGTCAGCTTTGTTAAATAAGGGAGTAAAGACTGCGGCATCAAAAGGATTGGTCAGCAGTGCCACTCAATCGGCAGTGTCTAATGAATTGAAATTTTTGGCTTCCCGCCTTGTTACCAGCGAAATGATCAGTATGGGCGTGCCTAATCTTGTTTATAAAGCCCGCACAGGGGAATGGCTTGACGGACAAACAACGGCGGCTTTAGGCTTGGTAGGCCTAACTTATCCTATTGCCAGAGCGTTAACACCAGGCACGATGAAAGGCCTTGCATCCGGGGGCATGCGCATGGCTGGTGATATGACAAAAGTGCAAATTGCAGCTAATGCTGCGAGATCCACCTTAGCAACGGCAGGTATTTGGGCCCAGACGTATGCTGTCAGTGAGGCCTCTGTGGAAGCGTTTCAAACCAGGGATATTGGCGCGAAAGGCATTTTGCATGCGTATAAAAAAGGAGGCAAGTTAGGAGCTCTTTATGGCGCGGCAACAAACACGATAGGGATCGCGGCCGCGAAAAGCGATTTTGTGCAATATGGACTTAATTCTTTAAGTGCGGCTAAGGGAAGATACGCGCTTGTGGGTGCAACAACACAGGTAGCTGCGAATTCCGATGGCAATTTCCAATTAGGAAAATCTTTGATGGATGCAACGGCTGGTGCGGTAACAGTAGGTTTAGGCTTAGCCTTGTTGCGAGGCAATAAACAACTTGGAACGCAATTAAAGAAAATGTTGGCAAATCCAACAATGTTAAGCTCCCAAGCCACCCATGGGGCTTTAAAATGGATGTATGTTTCTCCTGCATTTACTATTGGGGGTGCTGCTTGGAAAGGGGGTTATGCTAAGGCAGAATTAGCTATCTTTGGGGACGAGGCCAGAATGCACGGAAAGATCGTTGACGGCAAAAGGATAACCAATTGGAGAGATTCGCCTTTATTATTAACTCAGGATACAAAGACAGGAAAGCTTATGGGCCTTGTCTCTGACAGGGGTCTTGAAATGTTGGGAGAAGGCGTATTTGAAGGGCCGCAATCCGGTGTTTGGATGGCATCTACCTTTGGGCTGTTCCAAGCGAGCACAAGTAAAGCCGGCCGAGGCATATTGAAAGCGATTCAGCGGGGCCCAACTCATAAAGGTATTTTTGGGCACGCCTACAGGGATGTGGTCTGGATGCCTGGCGTTGTGACCGGTATCGCGGAGGCAACGGACTTTTTCGGTAATGAAGGGAAGATATCCTTGGCATCTATCGGTAACGCGATCGATGGGAATGGCCTGACACCTGAAGGCAGAACCCATATTAGTGAAATGCAAAAAGAGGTTATTGGTTATGTGGGTATGCTTGTTATCCCGAATGCACGCGAAGCAACCGGCAGGATCACGGAGTCTCATGGAAAAGGAGATTTTAAAAAGGCGATAAGCGAATACAAGACGATGCTCAAAATCAACCCGGGTGATTATGAGGCAAAATATCTTTTGGCCTTGGCGGGTGCGGGAGACAGGACTGTGGTCCGAGAGGCAAAAACAACAAAATACGCAATGGGCCGCCAGGAAGTAGAAAATATCTTTAAGGCCGCGATTTCTGAGGCGCGTGCCGCCGGAAACAAAACTATTGCGGAAGCCGCGCAAAAAGGATTGACAACTTACAGGGCGGATAATTTTGCCGCATTAGGAGAGGCAAGACTAGCGAAAGCAGACAAACTCTATCGACAAGAGGATTTTAATGCAGCTAAAAAACAGGTCGATTCTGCCATTCAAGCCTTTGAAAAGGCCGGGACGATTGACGCACAAAGCCCATCCCATGCGATGAATGTTTTTCAAGCCCTTTCAGCTAAAAAACTTGTTGTGGACCGCCAAATCATAGGAGAAAGGGATTTGACACGGCAAGAAGCATTAAAGGCCGAGTTGAAGGGGATTGACGGAGAGGCACGCTCATCTTTGGCCAAAGCCGAAAAACAGATCGCCGCCTTAGAGAAGATGGGGCCAACCGAACAAACAGTCCTTGCTAAGGAATTTGTTAAGACGGCAAAAAGAAAAATTATAATTAGGAAATTGAATGATCAGGCAAATGCTTCGGCTGTGTCGGCCAGGGATTTGATGAACGCGGGCCAAATCTGAGAAAATCTTTTAAATGTGTTAATAGTTCCATCAGGTATTCTT
>JAGYNW010000303.1 GCA_018399915.1 Candidatus Omnitrophota bacterium | reverse complement strand
GTTGATAATTCACAAGTTGTTTTTCAAGATCGGCATATTGATCGCGCAAATTCGAATTATTTTTTGTGATAGCCGCAAGCTCTTCCTTTAATCCTTTTTTTTGGTCAATCAATTGAGCATTAGCCGCTTCTTTAGCAACAATAACTTTCTTGAGTTCATCAATTTGTGTTTCTAAAGAAGCGATGCGTCCGGTCAATTCCCCTTGGTCATCCTGTATTTTGACCTGGTATTTCATCTCGCGGTCTTTTAAAGCATTTTTCAGAAGATCAGCTTTTTCCTGGAGAAATAGGTTTTCCTGTCTGAGTTCATTGAGCTGCTTGACAAACATCTCCTTCTGCCTTTTTAGATCATTGATTTCCTGGGCATGATCAAAGGACGCAGTATCCACAGATATCAATTTTTTATGTAAATCTAAAAGATCTTTCTCCAATGATGCCTTTTCTGCTTGCAGTTGTTTGATCTTGTAAGAAAGGCTCTGCATGACCTGTTCGTTGCTGCGCGAGTCCAATGCATCCGACGTTTGCCCGGATTGTGTCCAGGCGAAAGTCGGCAAGTATAAAAAGTTGAATAACATAAAAAAAGTGAGGATTATCTTTTTATTTTTCATGGGTGATTAATTTCCTTCAATAGTATTTTTGATATTTTTTAACTTTTCCTTTAAATTTTTTATTGCAATGGTCGCTTTCTTTAACTCATCAGCGCAGATTTTCTCTTCAGAGAGATCAGCTAAACGATTAATTTCGCCCTGCAATTGGACAGTGCTTAACTTTAACCTTTTGATCTCCTCGATGGCTACCCGCAATTTTTCAGATAAGATATCATTACGCGATTCAAGGGCTTCCTTTTCTAATTTGATCGTCATTAGGCTTTTTACCACAGCTGTATGTTTTTTCAAAAGTTCATCATAATCCCCGGTCCAATTCTGCGCAACATTCCGATTTGATTTTGAAGACGTCGACTTCCTGGTCATCATTGCTTCGGGAGAAGGTGGTTGTGAATCAACGGAATCCGCCTTACTCATTGGATTCTGGTCCTGAGGATTCTTAAAAACCTTATCGCCGATTTTTAAATCATCAATGCCGGCATCCGTGCGGTATTCAATATCATTGTCGATTAATTTCATTTTTGAAATTGCACTTGTGGTTTCTATTACTCGAAGATAAGCCATAATGCGGGAATCCCGATAAACCGCCAATATATCGCCAGGGTCAAGATAAAAATTATTTAAATCCGTAAAGACAATGGCCTGTTCCGTATCAATATTGATAACTTCTCCGATTATCGGTTCCTCTGAACCACGGCTTTTTTGGGGAAGGAAAGATAAAAGAAAAATACAACTAATAAAAATCCATTTAAGTTGTCTATTTGTTGAATTTATTTGCATGATTAAATGACTAAATGACAAGAAATTTACTTGATCTGATGCCGAAGTATTTAAAAATAATAGCTCTTTAAATGATGAAAATCAACCCTTTTCTTCTCAGCGCTATTTACTATGAATTACTATTACTAAAAGTAATAGTTTATACTAAGAGATAGCAAGCGCACTTCACAAATTCTTAGAATTTCCAAGTACGCATATTTTCATAAAAGGCATAATTCGTTGTGTCACATTGTATCGGCGTAACAGTGATATAGTTTTCCGCTAAAGCCGAGGTATCGAAATCCAGGTCTTTTTTTACTTTTGGAGATGCGCCTGTCATCCAATAATAAGTATTATTCGCAGGATCTTTGCGTTTGATCAGCCGTGAATGGATGGGTATCAACCCTTGACGGGTTACCTTTACGCCTTTAATCTGATTAGGTTCAATATTGGGAATGTTAACATTAAGAAACGTACCCTTAGGAATCTGCAGGCAATGAATTTTTGCCAGAATCTTAAGTGCCTGGGTTACCGCACTATTAAATTTCGGCGCGGTAAATGTGTTCAAAGAAAAAGCAATCGCGGGAATCCCCATTAATGCGCCTTCACGGGCGCCAGCGACTGTCCCGGAATAAAACACACTATTGCCATCATTCGGGCCCAAATTTATGCCGGATATGATAAGGTCAGGTTTTTGATTTATAAAGGTATGCAAAGCTAATTTTACGCAATCAACAGGAGTTCCACTGACACCATAGCCGAACGGTTTTTTCTGATAAAAGACCTCTTTATAAAAAATAGGTTTGGATAAAGTGATGCCGTGTCCTACGGAACTTCGTTCTGAATCCGGAGCTACAATTTGAACATCA
>JAGYNW010000302.1 GCA_018399915.1 Candidatus Omnitrophota bacterium | reverse complement strand
CAATAATATTACGGGCATGGACGAAGATTTCATTGTAGAAAAACTTATCGAAAACATACCCTCTGATGCCCGCTCGATTGCAAAGATCAAACAAACCGCTCTGAACAATCCTTTATATTTAAAAAACATAATCTCTCCTGACGCAAAAGCCACGGCCATCCTGATTGAACTGACGCATATCAAAGGAGGGGCAGACGCCTATAAAAAAGAAACACTTGAGGCCATTGATCAAATTCTTCAAAAACACAAAAATCAGCAGGAATTTCATATCAGCGGCCTGACCGCGATCGAATCTTTTTTTGCCCTGTACATGCAGGAGGACCTCAAAACTTTTTTACCACTGATGCTGATCCTTATCTCCATCATTCTTTACATAAATTTCCGGAGCCTGAAGATTATGTTACTGCCCTTGCTGGCGATCGGGGTAAGCCTGAACTTTTCCATGGCCCTTCTGTATTTGCTCGGCTATTCGATCAATAATGTCACAACCATTATTCCTCCGGTGTTGATGGCGATCATGATCGCCGACAGCCTTCACCTGTTAAGTGAAAGCCTTGCCAATAAACAAAAACTCAAGGACGCAAAGACAGAGGAGCCCTTTTTGGCCCGCACGATGAATCACTTATTTTATCCCTGTCTGTTAACCACAGTAACCACAGCTGTGGGCTTTCTTTCTTTGACAACCAGCCGTATCCCGCCGGTCAAAGAATTAGGACTTATTGTGGGGGTGGGGGTATTTTTCGCGCTCCTTGTTACCTTCACATTTTTACCGGCAGTAGCCAAACAATTTTCTCTGCTTGAAGGGAAAACCAACCGGCCGCAAAAACAGGGCAGAGGCGCCTTAAACACCCTATTGCGTAAGATCGGCGATCTTAATAGCCGGCATGCCCACGCTGTGCTTTTTATGTCGGTTCTTTGGGTTGGATTATCTGTTTGGGGGATCAGTAAAATTCAGGTGGAAACCAGTGTGATTGAATACTTCAAAAAGACCAGCCCGATCTATACCGCGACATCTTTTGTTGAAAAACACTTAAGCGGTGTTCACCCGGTTAACATTTCATTGCGCTCAGACCAATACGAATATTTCAAAAGCCCAAAAGCCCTCAAGGCAATCGAAGACCTAACCACCTTTCTGGAAACGATTCCTGAAGTGGATAAAGTGACATCTGTTAATCATTACATAAAAGACATCAATCAATCCCTGCATAATGAAGATCCGGCCTTTTATGCGCTCCCGGAAACCCAAAGTCAGGTTTCACAATATCTCTTGCTTTACGGAAGGGATGACTTGGATGATTTTGTGGATTCCCACTGGCAATGGACCACGGTCCGCGTCCGCATGAAAGAACACAGCACGATCAAGCTCAAAAGCGTCCTGAATAAAATGGAACAATACCTTAAAACCCATGCCCGGCATTTACCCAACGCGCGCCTCCTCGGACAAACCGTACTTGAGGTGGAAACCAATAATACCGTCACTGACGGGCAGATCAAAAGCCTGGGCCTGGCCATGGCCCTTATCTTTGTGATGATGTTTCTGGTGTTCCGCTCCGTGCCGGTGGGGCTGGTAAGTATTGTCCCCAACGCCTTACCCATTCTGGTCAATTTTGGCGTCATGGGATGGCTTGGTATCCGACTGGACAGCGCGACCTCAATGATTGCGGCGGTCGGGATCGGGATCGTGGTGGATGATACGATCCACTATCTGCATAGTTATGGGCAGGAACTGAAAAAAACTGGGAATTATCAGGAAGCTATGTATAATAGTTTAGCTATTAAAGGCCGGCCGATCTTTTTAACATCGATCATTTTATTTTTCGGGTTCGGGGTTATCGCGTTTTCCCAATTCGTTCCCACCCGGTCTTTTGGCGCTTTAAGCGCCTTATTGATGTTCAACGCGCTTATCGCGGATCTGATCATTTTACCGTGCATCTTACTTGTTTTTAAACCGAAATTCCAGGGACATACATCGTAAACCCACTTAAACCTTTTTTCCATCATTCAGGTTCCGGGTATGTCTTTGAAGAAAAACAACTATGAAAAAAATATTATTCTTTGCTTTGCTATTAATGATAATGCCCCGGGCTGAGGCCGCTAATTTGACCGGCCATGAAATCATCGAAAAATCCTTTGACCGGGAGGACGGCACAGACACCTATATCCATTCGGAAATGCTTCTGATTGATAAGAATAATGATACACGCGCGCGATTACTGGATATGTACACCAAAGATTATGATAACCTCCGCAAAGGCTATATTGAGTTCCTGGAA
>JAGYNW010000301.1 GCA_018399915.1 Candidatus Omnitrophota bacterium | reverse complement strand
ATATCCGGGTAGTCAAGTTTTTGTATTACGCGGAGCTGTTAAAGGCCTTAACGGTCGAATTGAAGAAAAAACCGCGGATCGTGATCCATGCCGCGGCTGTTTCGGATTATCGGTTGCCAACGGCGGCCAAGGGCAAGATCCGTTCTGGCCTGCGCGAATTGAAATTGCATCTGGTGCCGACGGAAAAGATCATTAACCGGATTAAAAAACTTGCTCCGGATGTTTTTTTGGTCGGCTTCAAATTAGAACCGAAATCAGGGACGGGGACTTTATTGCGCCAGGCAGATAAACTGATGCAAGAAGCCCGCTGTGATCTGGTTGTAGCCAATTCATTGAACGCCGATCAGTATCATGGTTACACGGTCTGTTCCGATGGCACGGTCTCTGCCGCGTTAAAATCACGTGAGGCGATGTCCCGGCATTTAACCAATACATTAAAAAGTTTAGAGGGTTAATCAGAACATGAAATACATCATCATTGTCCCTGATGGGACCGCAGACAGTCCTTTGCCGGAACTCGACGGGAAGACACCGCTCGAGGTCGCGAATGTTTCCAATATGGATTATCTGGTGCAGCACGGGTCCCTGGGTAGGGTCAAAACCATCCCGACCGGGATGGCGCCGGGATCAGACGTGGGTAATCTCTCGCTTCTGGGATACGATCCTGCAGAGCTGAAAATCGGGCGTGCCTCTCTGGAGGCCGCGAACCTGGACATCGCACTTCAGGATGATGAGATCGCTTTTCGTTGCAATTTGGTCACGGTCGAGGATAACAAGATGATCGATTACAGCGCCGGGCATATTTCTACGGATGAGGCCAAGCTTCTGGTGGAATCCCTGAACGAGGAAATCGACCTGGATTACGTAAGATTTTATGTCGGCAAGAGTTACCGGCATATCATGGTCCTGAAATTGCACAATGCCAGGGAATATTTGAATATCACAACAACCCCGCCGCATGATATTTTGGGTAAAGATGTCTCGCGGTACCTGCCGCACGGGCCGCAGGAGGGGATGATACAGAAATTTATGGAAAAGTCCAAAGAGATTTTTGCCCGTCATTCGGTAAATGATGTGCGGATCGACCTGGGCGAAAATCCGGCTAATATGATCTGGCTTTGGGGGCAAGGTGTCAGACCCCGGTTAACCCCGTTCAGTGAAAAGTTTCAGGTGCGCGGATCCATTATTTCCGCGGTTGATCTGGTCAATGGCATTGGTAAGATCTCCGGGTTAAAGGTCGTTAAGGTTCCCGGCGCCACAGGGTATTATGATACGGATTACGCGGCCAAGGCCCGCTACGCGCTGGAAGCGTTAAAGCGTTCGGATTTTGTTTTGGTGCATGTGGAAGCCACCGATGAGGCCTCGCATAACGGGGATGTCGAACAGAAGATCAAGGCAATCGAAAATATTGATAAAGAGATCATCGGGCCGGTGTTAAATCATTTTAATCGGTATGATGATGTGCGCATTCTGGTCAGTCCGGATCACTGCACACCGATCGCCAAACGTACACACACGGCTGATCCGGTCTGTTTTGTCATGTATGGCAAAAATATTCCGGTAAACGGTTTTGACGCTTACAATGAACGTTTGGCCGCCGAATCCGATCTGTATCTTGACAGCGGCAAAGAGTTGATGCAATTTTTCATGAAAAAATATCTTTAAACACAAAAAATAAAAGAGGAAAGAGGCGTATGGCGCAGAAAAAACAGATTATTGTTCAGAAATTCGGCGGCTCTTCGGTCGCGAATATTGACAGGATTAAAAAGGTTGCTCAGAGGATTGTCAGTTCAAAATCCAAAAGCAATAGTCTGGTCGTCGTGGTCTCCGCGCTGGGGGATTCTACTGACGAACTGGAAAACATGGCCTTTAGTATTACTACAAACCCGCCTGAGCGCGAGATGGACATGCTGATGTCTACCGGCGAGCAGATATCCTGTTCCTTATTAGCCATGGCGGTCAAAGAATTGGGGCATGACGCGATTTCTTTTACCGGCCCGCAGGTAGGCATTAAAACCGATCAATCTCACACCAAGGCCCGCATTATTGATATTTGCGGTAAGCGGATTAAACAGGCACTGGCCAAAGGCCAGATCGTTATTGTCGCGGGGTTTCAGGGGATCTCCGTGGAAGATGAGATCACGACTTTGGGCCGTGGCGGATCTGATCTGACGGCCGTGGCCCTGGCCAAGACCTTGAAGGCCAAGGTATGCGAGATCTACACGGATGTCAAAGGTATTTACACCACAGACCCCCGCATTGTCAAGTCAGCCCGGAAGATCAAACAGATCG
>JAGYNW010000300.1 GCA_018399915.1 Candidatus Omnitrophota bacterium | reverse complement strand
CCCTAAAATAATATCCAGGAAAGAAGATTCCGTAAGGGATGTCATTCAATAATGAAAGAGGTAATTAAAAGGGAGGTCCATTATGTTGTACACAATCGCAATTATTCTGGCTGTGCTTTGGGTATTAGGTTTGGTTTCGTCATACACCATGGGCGGATTTATTCATATTCTGCTCGTTATTGCCGTTATCATGATTATTTTTAATGTCCTGAGCGGCCGAAAAGCGCTTTAATCGCTTTAAATCTTTAAGGGGAACAGTTTAAAAAAGCGGATTGAGAGCCTTGCTTGGGAAGGCAGATTATTTAAAGGATAGAGGATCAATGCACCGAGGTCAGCCACCGGGCGAAAACATATAAACAAATGAAAAAGAAGATTTTTAATTTTTGGGAAAACATAAGGACAAGTTTCTGGTTTTTTCCGGTGGTGATGTCCTTGTTGGCAGTCCTGCTTTCCACGGGCAGCATTCTTTATGATAAGTATATGCTTCATGACGAAGCTTTGCCGAGCTGGTTAATTTACAAAGGCGATCTTGAGGGAGCCAGAGCGCTCTTGTCGACAATTGCCGGTTCCATGATTACCGTGGCCGGCGTCACCTTTTCGATTACGATCGTCGCTTTAACGCTTGCCTCTTCACAGTTGGGTCCGAGGCTGTTGCGGAATTTTATGCGGGATAAGAAAAATCAGGTGGTTTTGGGGACATTCATTTCCACTTATTTGTATTGCTTATTTGTTTTGCGGAGTATCGGCGGACCGGCAGGCGAGCGATTCATCCCCCATATTTCCCTGGCATTAGCCATGCTGATGGCCGTGGCCAGCTTGGGGGTTCTTATTTATTTCATCCATCATATTTCCGTGTCTATTCAGGCTGACAACGCGATTGCTCTGGTTTCCCAAGATATTGAGAACGCCTTTAGAAGTCGTTTCTCGAGATACGATGATACCTTCAAGCGGGAGGGATCACCAGCCATGGCACCGGAGTCTTATGGACAGGGCAGGAAGAAGTATTCTTTTTGGATTCAACAAAGCGGCTACATTAAAGATATCGAGCTAAAAGCCGTTTTTTTATTCTCTAAAGAGGTTGAGGGAATCATAAAGATGGAACATCGTGCGGGAGACTATATTTTGCCCCGCAAGCCGTTACTTTATATATACACGCACAAAGACCTGGAAAAAGAAAAGATTAAATGTTTAAATCAGTGCTTTTTAGTGGGGAAGGAGAGGTCTCCGGAACAGGATGTTGAATTTGCCATCAAACAACTTGTTGAAATCGCTTTACGCGCTCTTTCCCCGGGAATAAATGATCCGTTTACGGCTATTACGTGTATTGACCGATTAAGTACTGCATTGATATTATTTATGGAAGATGCGAATGAATCGCCTTATATTTATGATGAGGACGGCTATTTGCGGGTTGTTGAGGATTTGACCACGTTTGAAGGAGTTGTGGATGTGGCTTTCAATCAAATCCGTCAAACCGCCTCCGATAATCCGGCTATTGTGATCAGGCTGTTAGAAAGAATTAAAGATGTTGCCTTGCTGGCAAAGAGCCGGTCCCATAAAGATGTACTTCTTGAACATGCGGCTTTGATTAAAAATAATGCTTATCAAAAGATAAAGGAGAAGCGGGACCTCAGAGATATTGATGAACGCTATAAAAATGCAATTAATGTTTTATAGATGGTTATCCTGATTTCATCCGCAGAAGTGCCTTTTCTAAAAAAATTTTGTTTTTTATTGTCCTCCTATTGACGAAAGCCGTATTATAGGGCATACTTATTTGTATTAAAGATTTTTGACATTCAACCTTCCCCAATTCCTAGTTATCGTTCGCTTTTATAAGCAACGCCATACTCCAGCCACGGAGGAATGAACAGGGAACAACTACCAATATATTCAGGAGACCACTATGCGTGTAATCACCAGAAACGTAGGTTATCGCGCTTTTTCCCTGGCCGGCGCCTTGCTTATCCTCGGTTGTCTCATTTTAAGTCCAGCCGTTGGAGACGCGCGGCCTTTAAACGAGCTGCCTGTTGCCGGGACACGGATCATGCCGACCGATGCCTTTGTGCCGGTCATGCTGAAGGGCATGAGCGTGCGCGCGGATAATCCTTTTCAGATGGATTTTATTGTTGATAGCGGGAATACCGATTTGGAACAACAACAACTTGCGGCCGAATCGCTCAAGCTGATTGAATACTTCCTTGCCGCCTTAACCGTTCCGGGGCAGGATTTGTGGGTGAATTTATCGCCTTATGAAAAAGACAGAATTATTCCGGATGCATTAGGTCAGACACAACTGGG
>JAGYNW010000030.1 GCA_018399915.1 Candidatus Omnitrophota bacterium | reverse complement strand
GTTTAACGGCAAGGGATTAGCGGACAGGAGAGACCAGAACGCGCCACACTACACACTGGCCTCTGAAGTCATCAAAGAGATCATCATCCCTGCCATTGAAAAAGAAGTGAATGAAGGAAAGAATTTCGCGCCGCTGCGTCAGATCTATCATTCGCTTATTTTGGCCAAATGGTACAAAGAGACCCTGAAAAACAGCATCCTGAATGAGGTGTACGCAGACCGAAACAAGACCGCGGGCATTGAGACCGATAATGCGCGGATCAAAGATGAAATCTATGCGCAGTACATGGCGGCTTACAAAAAGGGGGTCTATGATTATATGCGCGAGGAATATGATACGGCAAGGCAAGAGATCGTGCCGCGCAAGTATTTCTCCGGCGGGTTTAAGGCAGACGTGGCCATGGCGATCACACACGATGAGGCCATCGCGGCCCAACAGATCAAACCGGTCGGCGCGCATTCGAGTGTCACGGTTACATTGAGCTTTTTGGAGTCCTATCAAAATAAAGATAACGCTATGGCAATCCTTGATCATTTGTCTCTGAATAAAGCCATGCAGGTTTTAGATAATTCCAAAGCATATACACCGGAAATGGTTCTTGCCTCTATTCAGATCGTAGGTGAGAAAATCGATGAAAATTCCGGAAACGCCATGCGGCTATTGAATGTTTTGACTCTGTCTGATTCTGAAATGACGCAGGCCGCACAACGCTATTTGACTGAAAGAGAATATATTAAAGGGATTTATAGTATTAATCCTCAGATTCAAGCGGTCGCGCAGGCAGGCTTGATTAACCTGAATGTGGAAGAAGGTTTAAATGAAGAGCTTATTGCAACAGAGCGATTAAAGCGGGAACACGTCAAGCAATGGATAGAAGCAGAAACATCCTGGGATGCGCATCCGTATATCCGGGATTCACAGATTGAAGAAGTTATCGAATTATTGAAGATTGGCGTGCATGAGGATGATATTGTCATTAATGAGTTTTGGCAAAAAAGTAAAGCCTCGACAGAAGAATTTGAGTTTGTCCGGTTTGAGATTCCCGATGATGATGCCATGGTGGTTTTTCATAAAAATAATATCCTGACCTCAACAGCCCTTTTTGTGTCTGCATTAACGATATTTTTAACATCGCCCTCGGCAGGGTATTCTTACGCGCCTTCTCCTCAAAAATTATCCCCTCCCTTGATGAGTTCAAAGATGTATCATCAGGACCTTACTGTGGTTTTAATCAATGCCGTTGTCAGTGGCGATAAAAGGTTGGTTGATCGAGTCTTAGAGCTGGAAAATGTTTGGATCGATATTAATGCAAGAGATGAGCAAGGGGGCACTTTGTTGATGATATCCATTGGCCGAGGCGACACAGATATCGCCAAGAGTTTGATTGGGCACGGGGCAGATGTGAACGCCCGGACCCATAATAATATCACTGGGCTTATGTTAGCTGTGGCAACGGAAAATGAAGAATTGGTTGAACTTCTACTTAATAAAGACGCTGATCCGAATGTGGTTACCGATGATGGAATAACCGCTTTGATTTTGGCTGAGCAGAGAGGCAATCAGAGAATTATTGAAATGTTGAAGGCACATGGGGCACATAGTGCGATAGATCTTCCCGGAAAGAAATGGCAACTGAAGGGCAATGCGCAAAAGGCGTTCTGGCAAGCATGGGAAAGTCGCAATAAGGATTTCGCGATATTATCCGAAAGATCATCGTTAGCAAAAAAAAGGAATATTCCAATCTTAAAGGGTTATGATGAAGCACCTGGAGGTATCGATATGAGCGATATCAATTTAGACCGGTTAGATATAGAAGATCATGCTCCAATCAGGTTTGATTTTAATATAAAGAAGTTCCCTGCATCCAGAATAGAGGGATTTATACCCGTCATTAATAATATTTCGCCCCTGCCCAATATTTTTCCGCTTTTAGGTTTCGCTACCTCCCCAGGGTCCAAAGAAATATCTCTCATGAGGTAAATTTTACTTTCCTTTTTGCATCACCATCCTTTTTATGATATATTCAGCTTTTTAAAATCATAAATTAAATTCGATATAATAATCAGAAGGATATTGGGTTGCAATGGAAAGTTTGCACAAAATTCAGTTCGAGGATGATTTGTTGCCTATTGAGAATAAATTGGCTGAGATTATCACTGCGACTTTTTCGCATATTGACGAGCCAGTGTTAATAGCCGTCGGTGGCGCCGGAGGAACAGGAAAATCAACCTTGAGTAAAAAATTAGCTATTGCTTTAGGGGATGCGGATGTGCTTCCGTTAGATGAATATAAAACCTGCAGGTCTTTGCGTAAGCGTAAAGGGATCTTTGGCGCGCATCCTCATGCTAATGAGATGGCCCTTATTACAGAACATCTTGCGCGGCTTAAAAGCGGTTTATCTGTCGATAAGCCTGTTTATTGTTCTAAGGTCGGTCGCAGTCAGCAAACTGAAAAATTTCTTGTCCGACGTTATAATATTATCGAAGGGGAGGTTGCCACGTATAAGGAATTTAAAGAGATTATGGATTTTCATATTTATATTCATTCGGATTTAACGACGCAACTAAAAACCCGCCTGACAAGGGATATAAAACACAAAGGATATTCTCGTCAAAAGGCATTTGCCACTTTTTTTGGAAGTAACCTCATTGAATTCACAGAGTATGGCCTGAGCAGCAAAGGATGGGCAGACATCATTCTTTATTGTGACTCGCAATATTCTCTTTCCATTCAACATATCTTTTCTTAATGGTTGGTAATAAAGGATTTTGGATCTTCCGGAGCTTCTATCTTTGTTGACCATCAATCTGTTTTGTCGTATAATACCCCATTGTTTAGGTAATCCGCACTTTTATTAAAGGAGAAAGCGATGAAGAAAGTAATCTGGATAGTAATCCTTTTGTTGATTTTTATACTTTTAGGCTCTTATGTTTTTCGTAATCAGTTAGTTAAGGCTGTGGTCCAAAAAGGGGCAGAGAAGTCATTAGGATTGAATGTCAAACTCGGAAAGGTCAATCTTGATTTTATAGGGACAAAGGTTGAGATTAGGGATTTTCAGATAATGAATCCGGAGGAATATACACAGTCTGTTATGTTTAGCATGCCGGAGATGTACATTGATTACAACCTTAAAAGTATTATCAGCGGAAAGGTCCATCTGGAAGAGATCCGTTTGAATATTGAGCAACTGACCGCGGAAAGAAATGCCCAGGGAGATTTAAATTTGAGTATTTTTCAACCCAAACAAGAGACTCAGCAAAAGAAAACGGGACCAAGCCCTTCTGAAAAGACGGAAGAATCTAAGCCATCACGGGATATGCAGATTGATCTAGCATCGATAAAATTGGGAAAGATGGTCTTTAAAGATTATTCTCAGGGAGAAGAGCCTCAGGTTAAGGAATTGAATGTGAATTTAGAGCAAACGTATAAAGATATCACTGATATTCAGTCCCTTATTATGATGTTCACACAAAAAGTCATAATGCAATCCGCGTTTCCTGGAATGGAAGAAGATTTGGGTAAGATTAAAGAAAGTTTTTCTAAAGAAGCCCAAGATGCGATCAAAAAGTTTAAAGACAATATTAAGATCCCTTCATTTTAAAAAAAACGGTGACGCCCTGCTTGCTTTTATAGAGGTTCCGTATGGATATAAAATGGAGTTCTTGCAGAAGAAGTGGAGAGAGATAGCGTTACGTTAATAACTTGAAAAACAAATAGAAAAGAGGGAGAAAAAAATGAAAATGAAAGCATCTTATTTGGGGATTGTGCTGGCCTTAGTTATGGTTTGCGTTACAGGGTGCGCGCAAAAACCGGAATCCGCAAGTTCATCAGAGGCGATTCAGCAAGCAAAGACCATGGAATCCATCGAAGCGCAAAAAGATTATCTTATTAAAGAAGCCAATGCCTTTGTTAATAGTGAGCAATTTGATGAAGCGATCAAGGTTGCTAAATATGTTTTGTCTGAACTGGATAAAAGTTCCCAAGAAGCCAAGGGGATTCTGGAAAAGGCTCAGGCAGAATTAAAGGCTGTTGCTGAGAAGAAAGCAGCGGAATTAAAAGAGGAAATGAGCAAGAAAGTGGGAAATTTGGGACAGTAAAACATTAACAAAGGAGACAAGAATGCAAGGAATCATTGGTTTAATTATTTTGGTCTTGGACATTTTGGCTATTGTTGATTGTGTTAAAAGTCAGAAAAGCAGTGGTAACAAAGCGCTTTGGATCATTTTGATCCTGGTTCTTCCGATTGTCGGATTGGTCCTTTATTATTTAGTTGGAAAAAAACAATAAAGTTACAAAAAAGGGGGTAGATCAAATCTTTGTGCAGATCTACTTCCTTTTTTTTTTGAGAAGGGAGGCGGTTCATGAAAAGGATTTTAACAGGAATCTGTATCTTTGTATTTGTTCTTTGTGTGGGTGCATCGAATTTGAGTTTTGCGCAGGAAGAAAAAGGGAAAGGCGCCAGCCCTAAAGCGTATGAACATGCTAATGAAAATTCCATTTTTAATAGAGTTGGAGATTGGTTTGCCACGGTAGGCAAGTCGGATAAAGAGAAAGAACGGATCAAGGCAGAACGAAAGACTCAAAGAGCGTTGAAAAGATCAGAAAAGAAGATGAAGGAAGCGCTACAGGAACGGGAACAGAAAGGGAAACAAACCCAAGATCAATTGCAGGAGCGTACAAGGCAGATGCAGGGAAAACCAGCACAAGAGAGTCAGCGAAAGATGAAGGGGGCCGGGAAAAGATAATATGGTTTTGCCGAACAACAAGACATAAGGAGTATTTAAGGGGACAAATTCTATCCGTCACATATGTTTGTCCCCTTATTCATAAAGTTCATGTTTAGTTTCGTTTTTTAGGATGTTCTTCTGTCTAACAGAGGTTGGCATCGCCAGAAATGAAATAACTGTTTTTAAAGGAGGAAAAATGCGAAAGGAATTAGTCTTTTCAGTTCTTTTTGTTTTGATAAGTTTTATGGGTTGCAAAAATTCTCGAAGTTTAGAGATTGCCTATGACGTGAAATTTAAAAAGAATGCGCATGAAGAAACCGTGAGTTTGCTAAAGACCGAAGGTGACCTTTTGGCGGATCAGATCAATAGCAAATTGAAATTATTGAATCAACCTCCGAAGGAAGGCGTAAGGCGGCCGGACCCTGAAGAGGTCATAAGGCTTCAAAATAATTTGATCCTGTTGCAGACAAGAAAGATTGAAGAGCAAAATAAGTATATTAAGGAACTGGAAGATATCATCGCAGGCATAGTTGATCCTCAACGGGAGTTTATTGCAAAGTAGGGTGAGGATTATTGAAAAAAGAAACTAAGAACGACAAGTAGAAAATAACCCGCCAAGAGTATGTCCGCCCCAAAGATGACCCATTCCGTTCCTTTAAGCTTTGGAAAAAAAATATTGAACACTTGCAGGAGGTTCTCGCATCGCCTAATATGACGTTGAGCTAACAGGCACAGGGAAACAAAAAAGATGCTGCCTAATAATCCCATGCTGATGAGCCACGTGGGTTCGGTATCGGCAAGCTTTATAAGGACCTCAGTGATCTGATTGATTTTAGTAGTATCCATTCCATGATTATCAACTCACGGGCCGGCAAATGTCAACGAAAAAGCAAAGGAATATTAGTTGTGATTAAGCGGGTGATCTGTTTTATGGTTTTTTCCTAATCTCTCAACGAGATTTAAGTGATTAAACCTGCCAAATTTTTCTTGAGGTAAAAAAATAAGTTTGCAAACGGCATAAAAATGTTTTATATTTCAGGTGTACATTAGATTTGAAAAAAGAAAAATGACAGTGAAAAAGGCAAACCTATTGTAAAATAGGGACGCAAAACTAAAGGGTCCTAAAGAAGGATAGCCAGTTGCCACCATGAGAGATGTGTGACCTATCCTTGCCAGGGATAGGTTTTTTTCTTTATGGGTTGCGTATATTTTCAGATTTGTGTATGTGAACACTATCTTGATTTATAAATATCTTTTAATCCTTTCGGAAAAGATATTGATAAAGAAGGTAAAAAGACAATCAGTTAACCGAAATGGCAAACTTACTGTAAGGTAAGGACGCAAAGTTATAGGGTCCATGTTATGGGACAGCCTGACTGCCGAAGTTTGCGCGCGGACTTTAGCCCTTTGTTCAAGTGACACCTTTTTTCGAAATGGGAGCACTGTCAAAGGAGGGAAAATCCGTACGTATGGCGCAGAAAAGGTCTGTCTCTGTCGAGGGGACAGGCCTTTTATTATAAATCGTTTTTAAGGATTACAAGGTTTTTCAAAAGGAGGAGAAAATGGGGAATACGCGAAATATCAATTTTGATATAAGAACATTTATAGTTGCAGTCATGGTTGTTTTGATCTTGGGTTTTAGCTCGCAACCGGGCTTGGCGTTCAATGAAGTCAGTTATGTGCGCGAGATTGCCGAACATCTCAATGAACCTATTGATTCTGTTGTTTCCGACGGAGGGGACGTCTATGTCTTGGATAAGAACTTATCAAAAGTTTTTGTTTTTGATTCCAAAGGTCAGCTTAAATCAAGTTTTGGAGAAAAAGGGTCTTCACCGGGTCAGCTGTATAAGCCTACCTCGATTGCCTTGAATCAGCAAGGGGAGGTCATTGTGGTTGATGCCGGCAATACGCGGATCAATGTGTATAATGCTAAAGGATATTTTCAGTATCAATTAGGGAATCGGGGTCGGGCTAAAGGAGAGTTCGAAAAGCCAATAAGTGTGGCGGTGAGTCAGTCGGACTTTATTTATGTTGCTGATGAACATCTAAACAAGATTGCGCAATATAGTCCGAAAGGCGTTTTTTTGAACGAAATCATGCTGGATTATACGCCATTGGACATTACTTTCAACCGGCAAGATCATTTGTATGTTTTGTCTTCAGAGTTGGGGAGTATACGAAAATATAAGGATCAAACATTAACCAGGGAAATTATCCTTACTCACAATGATACCAATCTTTTGAAGGATGCAACCGGGATTTCGGTGGATGATAACAATGATATATATTTGATTACAGGTCACGACAATAGTATTTACAAGTTTAATCAAAGCGAAGAGTTCCTATATTCTTTTGGGTCCAAAGGGGAAGGCAGAGGTCAATTCAGACGTCCATCGGGCATATTTCATAAAGACGGGTATGTCTATGTGCCGGATACAAAGAATCACAGGCTTCAGATATTTGAAGTGCAAAGAGAGCTTGATAATAACAAAACATCTGAGATTTTTGTCAATCAGGAAGCCCCGGTAGAATATAGGGAGTCAATATATGTTAGTAAATTTATCAGTGATTTAAATGTTTTCGCTGAAGGAAAGTTTTACGCTTTGTCTGATTATAAAGGATGTGTTTTTAAGAACGCCGGGGAAAGGAAAGTTTTAGGGTTGAATGTCGATAATGTTTCGGCTCTATCCAAACCACAGGCCTTTGAATTAAAGGCATCCGGTGAATTGCTCATTGCAGACACACAAAATCATAGTGTGCAATTCCTTAATCCCGATGGAAGTTATGGATACAGATTCGGGCGTAAAGGGAAAAATCAAAGTCAGTTCAATCATTTAGAAGGTATCGCTATACATAAAGACGGGTATATATACATTGCGGACACGCATAATGACCGTATACAGATCTTTAACAGCGATGGTATCTATTTATATTCTTTCGGCGAAAAAGCCGTTATTGGAGACGATGGCAACCCAGTGCCGGGAACATTCCAGCAGCCAAAGTCATTAGAGTTTGATTCTCATGGGAATTTATTTGTCTTGGATTATCGTAATAAGCGCATCCAGATCTTTGATCATAAGGGCAATTTTATTGATCAGGTCATGGTCCAGGGACGAGAGAACCAATTTAAAGATCCTGTGGATATCGCTATTGATGAAAAGGATTACTTGTATGTGGCCGACCGCGGGGATCATAGTATTAAAATCTTTGATCCTGATCATAAGTTTGTATGTAAATTTGGTTCTCAAGGCAAGGGGCCGAGTTATTTTCCTAGCCTTTCAGCCCTTGATTCTATAAATAATGCTATTTATGTCGCGGATTATGATGTGGATAATGTGCGGGTTTTCTCTTTTAATTTAGGTAAATCAAAGGAAATGGCAAAGCAAAGAAAGCAAGCGGATCAAGAGCAAGAGGCTGCTGTGGATGATCAAAAATCAGAAACCTTTGAAAATCTTGAAAAGATCAGTGGGTTAGAAGAAGAAATAGTAGCAGATTCGCAAGAGCAAAAAATAGCGCAAAGTCATGAAGCCGGAACGGATAAATTTTTTCTTTCCAGAATTACCTATGCGTTAGGGTATATTAACTTGCCGCATGAGGCGAAGTTGAAGATGTTGCGAAAAGACCTCGAGAGAAACGGTGTTGTGCCTTCGGAGATATTAGATCAGATGGTGATTGAGAGTGAGGATGAGATTGCGGATGGCAGGGTCAGGATCGTAATCAGTGTTCCGAAAAATTAATAGATCACGAAGGAGTGTTTTCTGGCGTGGGGAGAAATAGGGGCGCTGATTCAAGCGCCCCTGCGTTTGGAAGTTTTTTATTTGTGGTGGTTCTTTAATAATTGCTTTTTGCTGTAAAAAAATATATACTTAAAGGAATTATAAACATATTTTGATCAATGCTTTTTCCTAACAGTCATATTTTTTTTAAAGGCAACTAATGATTTTGCAACAACGTAAATATCGAAGCTTTTATCGTGAAGTTATCATTAGATTTTTATCTGTTTTTCTCATTCTTTTCATATTATCTCCTTCGGCCCTTCAAGCGAAAGATTCAGTTCAGGCATTACAATTTCCATCCCTTGATAATTTTCAGCAAAGCAAGGAAGAGTTTCATCCCTTAACCATTAAAGGTTTGAGTCTTTATCCGGATGATCCTTTCAAGATCGACTTTATCATTGACCAAGGCGACGCAGAATATTCCAATCAAGAATTTGAAGAACAAGCCGCTAAGGTGATCCGTTATTTCCTCGCCTCATTGACGATCCCCAAGGAGAATTTATGGGTCAATTTAACCCCTCATGAGGAAGACAGGATTATCCCCGCATCTTTAGGGAAAACAGAAATGGGTCGAGATCTTTTGATGCAAGACTATGCGTTGAAACAGTTATCCTCGGCGTTATTAAATCCAGCCCATCCTGTGGGTCGGAAATTTTGGAAAAGGATCTCAGATCGAATGCGTAGTGAACATAGCGTGACCGACATGCCACAGGATCTGTTTAACAAGGTCTGGATCGTTCCCAAGGTGGCGCGTCTGCATGAACATGAAAAGGGTACGATCATTCTTGATTACCAACTGCAGGTAATGCTGGAAGAGGATTATCATGCGATGTCTGTCAGTCGAAATATAAAGAAAAGATTTTCTTCCCAGGACTCCCAAATGCTTAATCAGATATCTGGCCGGATGGTACGCGCGATAATTTTGCCAGAGATTGAGAAAGAGATTAATCAAGGGAAAGAATTTTCTCCATTGCGCCAAATTTTTCATTCGCTCATCCTGGCCACCTGGTATAAGCAAGCTCTGCGACAATCATTGTTAACACGTGAGTATGCGGATCAAAATAAGATTAAAGGCATTGATCTGGATGATCAAAATATGAGTGAAAGGATTTATGATCGTTATTTAGCGTCTATAAAAAATGGGCTTTATGAACACATTCGAAAAGAATATGATCCGAAAGCCAAAAAAGTGATCTATCGCAAATTTCTTTCCGGTGGAATCGCTGCGGACAAGACCCATATCCAAAATGTAAAAAGGTTGGACACAGCGATGGCCACAGAGATAGAAAAGGATCTTAGCCGTTTAAAAACTGTGACTGTTGATTTAACAGGGGGGCCTTTATCATCCATCGAGGGCAAAAAAAGAACCGCTGTTAGCGCCTTTCACCAAGAGGCATTAGCCTTAAGGCAGGAGAGTATCCAAGCCATCCGCGAACAATACGGGAATATGTCTTCTTATCCTGATCTTCGTTTGACCGGGATTTATCAAACCTATCTGGAGGATCTTTTTTTGCCGTGGTCCTCGAACCGTGCCGCGGCTGTGGATTTCGTCCGGGATAATATGTTTTATCCCTATGTAAGTTTCTGGTCCTATTGGAGGGATCTTCCAAAGATTTTTTTCCCGGGCATTGAAATCTGGCAAGATGCGTTTATGCCTTATTATTCGGGGGGCCTTAGTTTAGCATCCTATAATTGGACACTAGATTGGGCCTGGGATTATTGGATGGCGGCACATAAGAATTTTAATGCGTGGTATCCATTCTTGGAACCATCTATAAAAGAGATGGATTTATTCAAACAATATTTTCAAAAAAATTATTTAAAAATGATGCATCCTTCCGGAGACTACGCCCGACGGGTTGAAAAGACTTTAAAGTATCTCCAGTCGCTCAAAAGTCAAAAACCCGCGTTTTACTCTGAACATGAGCTGATCTTGCAAGTGCCGGGATTGTTTAAACTTGTACGGGTCAAAACAAAAAAAGGGCAAAGTATCGATCCGCAATTACCCCCGGCCTTGATTATCGGTCCGCATTCCGGTCATGACGCAGAATCCTTGGCGGATTATACGAATAAAGATCAAACTGACGCCAACAGTCTGGCTCAAACGTTTAAAAAGCAAGGATATGACACGTTTATACTTGTCTGGGAAAGTTCCCAGGAGTTGCAAGACATCGGTGATCTGCAAGAAGCGGTTCATTTAAGCATACAACGTATTGGGAAAAAGGTAGTGATCGGTGGATTATGTCATGGAGGAGCCGTGGGCGCGCATTATATGGGCGTCAAACCGGATAATGTCGCTGGTTTAGTGGTGGCTGGCGCCCCAGTTAACACACATATCGGAGAAAATGATGTGACCCGTTTTGCGGCTCAAGGTATGGATATGCCCACATGGATGCAGTTCAAAACAGGCACAAAGGATGTCTATGATGGGGACGCCCAGAAGGTCGCGTTTAAGTATTTAGGTTATGAAGGAGGCGTGCATAAAAGAATAACAAAGTTTTTAGATCTTATCGATAATATTGATGATATAGATTATGTGGAAAGGGCCCGGATATTTGACGAGTGGTTTGAGTATACCAACAATATTGGGTATTTGTCCTCGTGGGTGCAAAAAGTTTTTATTGAGAATCAGTTCGTCGCTGGAGATTTGTCTTTTCGAATCGGCAACAAAATGGTGACATCGGATCCTGCCAATTATCTGCCTAATCGGCCGGTTGCTTCCATTGGCGGGCTCAAGGATGATATCACACCGCCCCCTATAATTAAATTTGCGGATATGGATGATATAACGGCTCACCCGCAGGCCTTGTGGAATTTTTTGACAAAAGGCATTGTTTCGCGAGAGACATTTCAGGGATTGCAGATTGAAGAGCGAGATGCCTTTGATTATTTGTTGGATAACGGTTATTTGGATCATTCGGAATTAGAGGATAAATCTTACGCGTATGTGAATGAACAAAAGGTCATGCAGGTCATGACACGGTTGGCGCGGAAAAAGAACGCGTATAAATTTTTTGTCGCAGACTTTCAGGATAAGGGTGACACCAAGGAAACTGTGCTTCCTAAAATACAGGCGTTTATCGATCTTTTGGTTGAGGCAACGGGTCAGGAACCTGTTACCATCACCCATTATTCCGAGGGCATCCGTTGGCTGAATAGTAATACAGAGCTTTATACGACTTTTGATCGTGAAACCTTTCAAGCCTTGGCTCCCAATCTGCTTGAACAGATCGAACAGAAAGCCACACGGTCTGTCGATCAATTCAATGAGGAACAATGGAAGCAAGTAGCCAAGACCCCGCAAGGTGTCAGATTGCGTCGACTTATAGCCGAGCAGATCGCTGAGGGATTTCCTATCACCAACCCTCGTTTAGGTGACGCGGCCTATGTGTCGGATATCAGCGATGCTGTCTTGAACCGTTTAAGCAAGCCGGTTGCGGATCGATTTTTTTCGGATACGGACCCGCAAAGTGTCAACAGTACTTACGGGGTTAAGGCGGTCATGCGTATGCCGTTTGCAAAATTAGCCTTTGATGAAGATTTCGAGACTTTTCGATCCATGGACGCGCCGTTCATTCAGCAGGCGGATGAACAGGAATTAAAGCGAATTTTTGATTATTTGCGTCGTGTTCGCGGGCAAAGTTCAGGGATCTTGGACCTTATCCCCACGAAAAAAGAATATACCATGTTTTTATTGGTCAATGGCGGTCATATCGGCATCTATAATGGAAGCCGTTCCCAGCAAGCATGGGCTAAGGTATTAAAACGGTTTAAAGAGATTTGGCAAAAAGAAGGGCTTGTCGGAGATAATCTTGTGTTAGGTGATGAGGATATTGTTTTGGCGATTGAAGATCAGGTGATCTATTTTTCTCAGGATGCCGCCATGGCTGTGTCTCCAAAACCATCCAGAGCTGGTACAGATGAGGTAGGCGGGATCGATATGAACCCGGACAATTTAACAATAAAGATCCAAAAAACAAAAGACGGGGTGATTATCCCCCGGTTAAAGCACGCAGGCACAAACATTTATATTGATCATTTAATACCTTCCATTATGCGCGTGGCGCCGGTTTCCAATTTGCCAGCCTTACTGGGTATTAGGCAATAATGCCTTGCCGAGACCCGCATGATCTATTTGACCTGTTTTTCGTTCTGTGTTATATTTAGCTTATCATGAATCAATTGTTAATGAATGTGAACACGTTGTTACTCAATTTAGACCTGCTCCGGTTGTCAGCCGGAGATCAAGGAGGAGGTGTGTTCTAATTCGTTAAAGATAAATCAGAGAATTCGTGACCACCAACTCTTGATCGAGTTGGTGGTTTTTTTATGTAAAAATTCAAAAAAGAGAGGAGTCAAAATGAATTATCAAAAATATATGTCTTACCCGACCGTGCCTATGGGAAAACGCTCATGGCCTGATCAGGTGATCTCGTGTGCGCCTGTCTGGTGCAGTGTGGACCTGAGGGATGGGAACCAGGCCCTGGATACGCCGATGGACATTGATCAGAAAATGGCCCTCTTCACATTGTTGGTCAATATCGGATTCAAAGAGATCGAGGTGGGATTTCCCGCGGCCTCAGCCATTGAGTTCGCTTTTGTTCGGAAATTGATCGAAGAAGACAGAATTCCTGAGGGCGTAACCATTCAGGTCCTGACCCAGGCCCGGCCGGATTTGATTCAAAGATCTTTTGCGGCCATTGAAGGGGCCCGGCAGGCGATTGTGCATGTGTATAATTCCACATCTGTGGCCCAGCGAAAGGTGGTGTTTCGCATGGATAAGGAGGAGATCAAACATTTGGCTGTGGAAGGGATTTCTTTGGTCAAGAATTTGGCCCGTGAGTCAAAGGAAAGCCATATTCGGTTGGAATACTCCCCGGAAAGTTTTACAGGTACAGAATTGGAGTATGCCCTTGAGATCTGCGAGGCGGTCAAAGACGTTTGGGCGCCCACGGCCCAGGACCAAATGATCATTAACTTGCCGTCTACGGTCGAGATGTCCACCCCGAATATCTTTGCGGACAGGATCGAATGGTTTTCCACTCATATTAGCGGGCGTGAATCCGTGATCATCAGTGTTCACACGCATAATGACAGAGGTACTGCGGTTGCTGCGGCAGAGTTAGCGGTGATGGCCGGGGCCGATCGCGTGGAAGGCGCGTTGTTTGGAAACGGTGAGCGATCCGGGAATATGGATATCATCACCATGGCCTTAAACCTGTTCAGTCAAGGGGTGGATCCGTGCCTGGATTTCCGTCATATCAATGAGATCAGGGATGTTTATCAGCATTGTACCCATATGACGGTCCATCCGCGGCATCCGTACAGCGGGGATCTGGTGTACACGGCTTTTTCCGGTTCTCATCAGGATGCCATCAGCAAAGGCATGCGCGCCCATCAGACTTCTGGGGCTCAGCAGTGGGACGTGCCGTATTTGCCGATCGATCCACAGGACATCGGCCGGTCTTACGAGGCCATTATCCGGATCAACAGCCAGTCCGGCAAAGGCGGAATCGCCTATATTTTAGAGGCTGATCATGGAATTCAGATCCCTAAATGGATGCGCGCAGATCTGGGTCGGATCGTACAAAAAGAAGCGGATAATATTAAAACGGAGTTGAGTTCGGAGGAAGTCTATCAATTATTCCTGGATCATTATGTGGATCAGCACGGGCCGTATCAGTTTGTTAATTGTCACGTGTATTCAGAACGAAGCAAAGAGCAGCCGGAACAACAATTATGTCAGGTTTCTGTTTGCTTAAGGCGTGAGGGTCAAGACATCCTGGTTCGGGGCAAAGGGAATGGGCCTTTGGATGCTTTTGTTAAGGGCGTTCAAGCTTTTTTGCCTGGGCAGATTTTTTTACAGGAATATGCCGAGCATGCCATGGGGCATGGGTCAGATGCCAATGCGGTCTCATATATTATGATTCACGATGGGGAGGGCAATGTTTCTTTCGGTTCGGGCATCCATGCGGATATC
>JAGYNW010000003.1 GCA_018399915.1 Candidatus Omnitrophota bacterium | reverse complement strand
CTTATGGGATTTTTCTTGAAGCCGCACGTATTTTATTGTAAAATGGCCCAACTATGACAGGGCAAAATATATTTTTAAGACAGATCGAAAAGACAATCCTTATAAAGGATTGTCTTTTTTTATAAATGGAAGCACATTAAAACTTCTTGAATCAAAGGAAATATTATTATGCAAAAAGTTCTGGACCCATTAGCCCGCCTGGAGGCAGGAGAAGAGTCCCTGGCTCGCGTCAGGGGTTTTGACAATGAAAAATATTTAGAGGAACAAGCCACCGCGATCTTTAATCGCCTTTCGAAATTTGATGACAAATTGTATCTCGAATTCGGCGGCAAACTCTTGTTCGACTATCATGCCGCGCGCGTGCTTCCCGGATTTGATCCTAATGTCAAGATGCGGCTTTTGAAACGTCTCAAAGATGAATCTGATATTATCCTTTGTATTTACGCCGGGGATATAGAACGTAAAAAGATCCGGGCCGATTTCGGGCTTACTTATGATAGGGATTCGATGAAATTGATTGATGACCTTAAGGATTGGGATATCTCCATATCGGCTGTGGTGATAACCCGTTTTCAGGACCAGCCTTCCGCAGTAATTTTCAAAAATAAATTAGAACGCCAGGGGGTGCGGGTCTATACGCATCCTTTTACAAAAGGGTACCCCACGGATGTCGATTTGATAGTAAGTGACCAAGGTTACGGTGCGAACGCTTATATTGAGACAAAGAATCGCATTGTGGTGGTTACCGGGCCAGGTCCGGGCAGCGGGAAATTAGCTACGTGCCTTTCGCAACTTTATCATGAACATAAAAAGGGGATTAAAGCCGGTTACGCGAAATTTGAGACTTTCCCGGTTTGGGACCTGCCTTTGAAACATCCGGTCAATATTGCCTACGAGGCCGCTACGGCTGATATTAAAGATTATAATATGATCGATTCCTACCATTTGGATGAATATAATTTGCCGGCTGTCAATTATAACCGGGATATGGAGGTCTTTCCTGTGATCAAGCGTATATTTCATAAGATCATAGGCGCTTCCTTTTATCATTCCCCCACGGATATGGGTGTCAATTGTATCAGTTCCGGAATATTTGACGATGCCGTTGTTCAGGAGGCATCCAAACAGGAAATTATCCGTCGCTATTTTCGTTATAAATATGAATACATGATGGGGTTGGTTGATCAGGAAGCGGTTCAGCGCAGTGAACTGATTATGGAAGAGGTGGGTGTCAAGTCCCGAGACCGGATTGTTGTTGAACCCGCCCGGCAAGCGGCAAAGGAGTTGCAGGAAAAGCGATTAGGAAATAAAGGGATCTTTTGCGGGGCGGCAATCGCCTTGCATGACGGTACGATAATCATCGGGAAGAATTCGCCTCTTATGCACGCGGCCTCCAGCCTTGTTTTGAACGTATTAAAACACCTGGCAAAGGTCCCGGAAACCATTCCGCTTTTGTCAGACAATATTATTACGTTCATATCCACGCTTAAGAAAGATATTTTAAGGTCCGGGACCGTGAGTCTTACGCTTGATGAGACCCTCATCAGTTTGAGTATCAGCGCGGCCATCAATCCGGCCGCCAAACTGGCTATGGAAAAGCTGACAGAGATCAAGGGATGTGAGGTCCATATGACGCATGTGCCTACACCTGGGGATGAGGCTGGTTTGCGCCGGCTGGGTTTGAATTTGACTACGGATCCTAACCTTTCGTCAAAAAGTTTTTATGAGATCGCTTAATTGTTAACCAGAAGATAAGAAGGAAAGAGGGAATAATGCCTAAACGCACTGACATCAAAAAAATTTTAATTATCGGTTCCGGTCCGATCATAATCGGTCAAGCCTGTGAATTTGATTATTCAGGGACCCAGGCCTGCAAGGCACTTAAGGAGCAGGGTTTTGAGGTTGTATTAGTTAATTCCAATCCGGCTACGATCATGACAGATCCGGGTATGGCCGATCGTACCTATATTGAGCCTTTGACTACGGCCAGTCTGACCGCTATTATCGAGAAGGAACGGCCCGATGCGCTGCTTCCGAATCTTGGTGGCCAGACAGGGTTAAACCTTTCCTCCTCTTTGCATAAAGAAGGGATCCTGGAAAAATACAATGTGAAAATCATTGGCGTGGAGATTGAGGCCATTGAACGCGGCGAGGATCGGATCGCTTTTAAGAAAGCTATGGAAAAACTGGATATAGAGATGGCAAAGTCCCGGACATGTGAATCAGTTGCGGAAGCCGAGGTCATTGCTCAGGAATTGGGTTATCCTGTTGTCCTGAGGCCAGCTTACACGATGGGAGGCACAGGTGGTGGCATCGCCTATAATGTGGAAGAGCTGCGTACCATTGTCGGCCGGGGCTTGGATGTCAGCCTGATTCATCAGGTGTTAGTGGAGGAGTCTGTGTTTGGATGGGAGGAACTTGAGTTGGAGGTAGTGCGGGATGCCAAGAATCAGAAGATCACGGTTTGTTTTATTGAGAATATTGATGCCATGGGCGTTCATACCGGTGACAGTTTTTGCTCAGCACCCATGTTGACAGTGCCGGAAACTTTGCAGAAACGTATGCAGGAATACAGTTATAAGATCGTCGATGCTATCGGCGTTATTGGGGGCACCAATGTTCAGTTTGCCCATAATCCGCAAGATGACCGGCTGGTGGTAATTGAAATTAATCCGCGCACATCCCGTTCCTCAGCTCTGGCATCTAAAGCCACGGGTTTTCCTATCGCGCTTGTGTCCACAAAGCTGGCCGCGGGACTAACCCTTGATGAAATCCCTTATTGGCGCAAAGGCACCTTGGATAAATATGAGCCCTATGGGGATTATGTGGTGATCAAGTTCGCGCGTTGGGCCTTTGAGAAGTTTCCCCAGGCCAAAGATGTTTTGGGTACGCAAATGAAGGCCGTCGGCGAGGTAATGAGTATCGCGAAATCCTTTAAAGAATCCTTTTTGAAGGCTATCCGGTCTTTAGAAATTAAGCGTTACGGACTGGGTGGGGCTAAGGATTTTAAGAGCTTAACCCTTGAAGAACTCAATCAGCGCCTGGTATCACCTTCCAGCGAACGGGTTTTTCTGATGTATGAGGCATTGCGTAAAGGCGCGACTGTTGAGGCGCTTCACGCAACAACGTTTATCGGACGCCCTTTTATCGAGGAGATGAAGGATTTGGTCAGTTTGGAGGAGGATTTGCTGGCAATAGGTTGGGATAAGATAGAGAAAGAAAAATTGGCCCGGGCCAAAGAATGGGGTTTTTCAGATAAGTATTTAGCGGGTCTTTTCGATATCCCGGAAAAGCAAGTAAGGGAAAAAAGAAAAGCCTGGGATATAACCGCCCGTTATTGCGCGGTCCCGGTCAGCGGAGTCAAGGACGCGGCGTATTATTATTCCACCTATAAATCGGTTACCGATGAAGTTCCGGTCAGTTCAAATAAAAAGATTATGATTTTAGGTGGCGGGCCTAACCGTATAGGGCAGGGCATTGAATTTGATTATACGTGCGTGCATGCGGCTTTCGCTCTCAGAGAACAGGGTTATGAATCCATCATGGTCAATTGTAATCCTGAGACTGTGTCCACGGATTATGATACATCGGACAAATTGTATTTTGAACCGTTAACGGTTGAAGATGTTCTTAATATTTATGAAAAAGAAAAGCCTGAAGGCGTTATTGTCCAGTTCGGGGGTCAGACGCCTTTATCGATCGCTCAGGAGTTAAAAGATAATGGGGTGCCGGTTATCGGCACAACACCCGAAAATATCCACTTTGCCGAAGACAGGGAACGTTTCCGTCAAAAGATGATTGATCTTAAGATCCCTCAGCCGGAAAGCGCTACAGCCCGTTCTTTTGATGAGGCCCTGCGTATCAGCGCGAAGATCGGGTATCCGTTGATGGTCCGGCCTTCCTATGTTTTGGGTGGCCGGGGCATGGAGATCATTTACGACGAGGAGTCGTTAAAGAAATATGCGCGCAACGCTATTGACGTGAGTCCCGAACATCCTCTTTTGATCGACCGGTTTCTGGAAAAGGCCATTGAGGCTGAAGTGGATGCGGTTGCTGACGGCAAGGACGTCTTTGTCGCTTCTGTCATGGAGCACATTGAGCTGGCCGGGGTGCATTCCGGGGATTCGGCCTGCTCGATACCCAGTCGGACTATTACTCCCGAACAGTTTACGAAGATCGAAAGTTATACGAAAGCGATTGCCTCAGAACTCAAGGTAATCGGTCTCATGAATATCCAATATGCGATCTGCAATGATGAGGTCTATATCCTTGAGGCGAATCCGCGCGCTTCAAGAACTGTGCCCATTGTTTCTAAGGTGGCAGGGCTTTCATTGGCGCGTGTTGCCACATTGCTCATGCTCGGTCAAAAGATCGCAGATTTTCCTGAGTTGACAGTTAGGGATATTCCTTATTTTGGGGTTAAAGAATCAGTTTTTCCTTTCAATATGTTCCCGGAGGTGGATCCTTTGCTTGGACCGGAAATGCGCGCTACCGGCGAGGTTATGGGTATAGCCGATACTTTTGGGTTGGCTTTTTATAAGGCACAGGAATCAGCGGGTTATCGTCTGCCTTTAGAAGGCAAGATCCTTTTGACCGTCGCGGCTAAAGACAGAAAGGGTTTGCTTCCGGTTGCGCAGAAATTGCGGGCAGTCGGACTTGAGATCGTGGCAACAGAGGGAACGGGGCAATATTTGGATGCAAACCAGATCCCTAATACACGTATCCATAAGCTTCACGAAGGAAGGCCGAATATTGCCGATGCTATCAAGAACAATGAGATTGCCTTGATCATAAACACGCCGATCGGTAAAGACAGCAAGTATGATGACAGTTATATCCGGATGATGGCCATCACACGTAAGATCCCCTATGTGACCTCGATTGCCGCGGCAGAGGCAAGTATCGACGGTATCGCGGCCATGAAAGAGGCAAAGATCGTGCCTAAAGCCTTGCAGGAGTATCACGAGATGCTTAAAGAATATGCAATGTGAGACATCCCATCCAAAGGGATTGTTTGACACTCAGGGTAAGTTATGTTAGACTTTCGGTGTTATGAAAAACTTTATGAATTATAAACAACATGTCATTTGTATCAGGCTTTCATCCGTGTGGATGAACGGTGCAAGAGGAGGTGTGTTTGTAATTCAGTAAAAGCTTTAGTCAAAAAGAGAATTTTCAAGCCACCTACTCGATCGAGTCAGGTGGCTTTTTTTATAAATAAGCATCAATCTGTGAAAGGAGGGCAGCGTTATGACAATGATAATGATAATGCATACTGTCTTTGCGCACGGGAAGTCCCATTTTCTTAAAAGGCAATGGGCCTACGCCGCAAGCCGGGAAGGTGGATAGCTGAAAAAATCATATCTCTTCGCAGGAAGAGAACTAAAAAGGAGAAAGAAATGAACAGAACAAATGTAATGGAAAATCCAACAGTCAAAACGGTAACACCGGAAAAGATGCTGAAAGTCACGGCCTTATATTATTTTACAGAAGCTTTGTATAAGGAAAAATATGAGGTATGCAATGAATTGGTCAAGGCCGCAATCGGTTTCGGGGCTCGCAAAAAAGAGATCCGAAAGATCATTATTGAATACGTTAAGTGGGCCAAAGGCATGAGAGACTTAGAGGCGGTCATCAATCCGGTGGGACGCTACCGTTTTTAAAGATCAGGAGATCGATCATGCCGCAACATAGTTGTTATTAAGAGGACAGTTCTTTAGAGGGCTGTCCTCTTTTTTTTCTTGTTGCTGGGTAATCTGGGCATGCAGGACAAAAATATTTCACTTGAGAGATAGTTATGACTGTACTATGCTAATAGCAGTCATATAATGCAAAGGACAAATCATGAAAATCGGAAAACGAACCGTTAAGATTTTTGCGATAAAAAACCGTAAGGGATATGCTGCGATTTGTTGCGATCACTTGACTGAAGGCAAGACCAAAGAAGAAGCGTATGAACGGATGAAAAAAGCATTGGAGCGTACAGATAGAAAAAATAAAGCCTGGAAGGCTGAATAAAAGTAAATCATGAGGGGTTATATATGGAAAATTTATTTGAATGGAGTTCTAAGTATTCGGTCGGGAATGAAACTATTGATTCTCAACATGAGCAGCTTTTTGAACTAGGTAAGAAGATGGTCATTGACGGAAATACGGATATCTCGCAATTGATGGATACGCTGTATCAATATGCTAAGGACCATTTTGAAACAGAGGAAGAGCATATGCGTTCTATCAGTTTTCCAGAACTGGAGGCCCATCGTCAATTGCATAAGGAATTGTTGACAGATTTGAAGAAGATCCTTAAAAAAGGGGTAAAGTCAGACAAGGATATCGATAGGGCCAAGAATTTTTTTCTCTGCTGGCTTTTAGATCACGTCATGATGCAGGACATGAAATATTTTAATTATGCCCGGGGGAATTGATTTTTCACAAAGAACAAGAGTCATTCTGAGGTTAGAGTTGGCCTGCGATAAGGTTTGTGATATGTTTAGCCCCCAGCTGCAGAGGCGAGACCACGACATCTGAGCCACCTTGTTTCATGCGTTTATGGATGGATGTTTTTTCGCACCGGGCAATGATATGAATATTGGGGTTGAGCTCGCGGGCCGCTAATGAGATGAGCAGATTGTCCGCATCATGAGTGAGCGCGGCAACCAGTCCCTTAGCCCTTTCGACCCCTGCTTCTTTAAGAGTTTCATCCGTAGTGGCATTGCCTTTGATGACCAGATATCCTTTTTTTTCTGCCAATTGCAGCAGGGTTTCATCGATCTCCACTAGAACAAAAGGGGTGTTGCTCTGACGTAGATCTTCGCATACAAAGCTTCCCATGCGTCCGCCGCCGCAAATAATGTAATGATGCTTCATTTTATCAATAATATTTTGCATAGAGTTCCTCCTGAAAAATCCTTTGATTTCTTTTTGAATGACCACGCGTGCGATGAGCGCCCCGGCAATGGCAAAGGTTGTCCATCCGCATAAAATGAGCGCGATGGTGAAAACTCTGCCCAGGTCAGAGAGCGGGTGAGTTTCTGTGAATCCTACAGTAGTAATGGTAATGATCGTCATGTAGAATGCGTCTAATATAGGCCAACCTTCAATGACGATGTACCCTGTTGTGCCGATGAGAAGAACCAGGCTTAGCAGGATCAGGCAGGTTGTCAGGTATTGTGAGGACTTATTAGTTGGCATTATTGGTTTTGTTTGTCGATTGAGATAAGGGCATTATATCGATTTTACAGTTGACCCGCCAGCGTTTTTCGGGAATTTTTATCTCTTGATTTGTATTGCTATATTTGGCAAAAAGGAGTATTTTGTAAAATGGTTAGACTAATGGTTCATTAATATAGGGGTTTTGACGGGAAGGGAATATTTCTTTTAGCCTATCCGTAAAATAATCTATTGATAAGTTATTGCCATGAATGAGGATGGAGTAAATAAAAATAAAAAAACAAAAAAAGTGTAACTTTTTATGGGTTCGCGCGTTTAATCAGTAGGAGAGAGGGAAGTAAGCAAGGCAGGACAAAGGGCGCCCGGGGCAAGGAAGTTTAAAAGGAAAAAACAAATTATGAGTCAGACCGACGAAGATCTTATCGCGGAATATCAACTGGGCAACGTGGAGGCGTTTGAAGACTTATTTCAACGTTATAAAGGGCCGATCCTGAATTTTGCTTTGCGTGTTTTGAGTAACCGGGCTGATGCGGAAGATGTAACGGCCGAGGTCTTTTTCAAGCTTTATACCAAAAAGCATATGTACCAGCCTGTTGCGAAATTCAAGACTTGGATCTTTTCTATTGCGCATAATGCTTGCATGACGGTCTTTAGAAAACAAAAGCGGTTGATCCCAATGTGGTTTCGCAAAGATGGTGAAGGTGGTTATGAAAGTTGGGACGTTCCGGATGATCAGGATAGTCCTGTAGAAGAACTGAAAAAAAAGGAACAGCAAAAAATGGTACGCAAGGCGATCCAGCAATTGAGTAAGGACCAAAGAGAGGCCTTGATATTAAGGGAATATCATCAGATGAATTATGCTCAGATCGCAGAAGTTATGAGTTGCACTGTAGATAATGTTAAGGTTTTGATCTACCGCGCGCGAACGTGCTTAAGAGATCGATTAGCCTTGTAAGGGAGTTTCCGTGAATGCGGAGGAAAAAAATGAGTGAACATGAAAAATTCAAGATATTAGTATCGGCTTTCATCGATGGCGAAACAACGCCTGAAGAAGAAGCCGCAATTAAAGAGCATATTGTTGCGTGTCCTTCCTGCCAAAAGCTTCTTAAGGACACGCGCTGTCTTTCTTCTCTATTAAAGGAATGGCCGGATGAACCTCTCTCTCCTGATTCAGAATGTGAAATCAAGAAAAATCTTAAGTCTCAGGAGGGACCAAAAATGAAAAAGAAATCTTTTTTGAAAAAAACAGGGATAGCCATTTTTATGGTGGTTATTGTGGGGGTTGCACTGCGATATTACGGGCAAAGAGCTTTACAGGGACGTCTCAAGGATTCTATGGCATATCTGCAGACAGCGCAAACAACATCATCAAGACAAAGAGGCCAGATCACGCAGGTTGCTGAAAAGGTAGAGATGGCCGTAAGCCCTGTGCGGATTGCCAGATCTTTAGGTAAATCTCTGACAACCCGTGATGCAGCAAGGCGTTCTCGGACTGATGATATAGCGGATCAATATGAGCCATATTATCTTCAGGCGGAAATGAAATCCAAGCGTTTTGAAGAGCAATATGATGGGTCTATTCAGGAGCAATCGCAGGGTATTATGATCGATGTCAATGGCAATTTCATCAGTGGTTACGAAAAGTTTAATACAGAACAGTATGACAGGATTTATGAGAATCCATTTTTAAAAGCCATGGAAAATCCCTTGTCAACATTTTCTATAGATGTAGATACCGCTTCATATAGCAACGTGCGCCGTTTTTTAAACAATAATCAGATGCCGCCTCAAGACGCGGTAAGGATTGAGGAACTGATCAATTATTTTTCTTATGATTATCCTCTCCCGCAAGGCGAGCATCCTTTTTCTATTACCACCAAAGCAGCGGTGTGTCCCTGGAATCAGGACCATGACATAGCGCTGGTCGGATTGCAGGGAAAGATTTTGGAGGAGGAGGAGATTCCGCCAAGTAATCTGGTCTTTTTGATCGATGTCTCCGGGTCTATGAATAGCAGCAATAAGCTTCCCCTGTTAAAGTCAGCTTTTAATTTATTGGTTGATCAATTGGGCGCCAATGACCGTGTTGCCTTGGTCGTTTATTCCGGGGCCGCGGGCGTTATTCTGGAATCCACGCCAGGGGACCAGAAGATGACTATTTTGAACGCCATCAACACACTCAATGCCGGCGGGTCCACTGCGGGCGGATCTGGTATCAAGCTGGCCTATGAGATCGCGGCCAAAAATATGATTGAAGGAGGCAATAATCGTGTCATCCTGGCTACCGATGGTGATTTCAATGTAGGGGTTTCCAGTGATGGAGAGCTGACCAGGTTAATTGAGGGAAAAAGGGATCAGGGTGTTTTTTTGACTGTCCTGGGTTTTGGAATGGGTAATTATAAAGATTCCCGTATGGAGAAATTAGCAGATAAAGGCAACGGGAATTATTCCTATATTGATACTTTGAAAGAAGCCAAAAAAGTATTGGTTCATGAATTAGGCTCCACAATATTCACGATTGCGAAAGATGTTAAGATTCAGATCGAATTTAACCCTGCGCAAGTAAAGGCGTACCGCCTTATCGGTTATGAGAACCGGATGTTGGCCAAAGAGGACTTTAATGATGACACCAAAGATGCCGGGGAACTGGGTGCGGGGCATACAGTTACCGCGATCTATGAGATCGTACCTGTGGCTTCTGATGAGACATTTGGTAACGTTGATGATCTTGTTTATCAAAAACAACAAGTAACAGGTGGCGATGATTTGATGACCGTGAAATTCCGTTATAAGGAGCCGGATGACGATATGAGTCAATTGATTACTCAATCTATCCAAAAAGATGCGGTTGTAGAGAAGCTGACAGGTGACTTTGAGTTTGTAGTTGCTGTTGCCGAATTCGGTCTTCTATTAAGAGATTCGAAATATAAGGGGGCGGCCAATTACGATGAGATTTTGCGTAAGGCCAGAGCATCGCAGGGAAAGGATGCTTTTGGATATCGTTCTGAATTTATCAGTTTGGTAGAAAAGGCCAAGGCGATTGATATGCGTTCTTTAAATAAAGGTATTCAATTTAAAGGCCGGAATTAAAATTTTTCAAGGTTTTTTTTAAAAAAGGGTGTAACGTATGGATTTAAAATATTTTCCATAATGTGCACCCTTTTTAATGTGAATATATTCACAAAATAGCTTGACATATTCTCATAAAATGGTATATTTTCATTACTAATGTGAATATGAGGAACAAAACGTGCGTTTAGCCAAGCAAACAATTTTACGATTATTTCAATACAGAGAATTCTTGATATTAGCCAAAAGTATTGGTATAAAGAATGTATACTCGGATACTTTAGCCGAGGCATTAGGATCTTCGGCAACACAGGTACGTAAAGATTTTTCATTATTTGGAATAACGGGTAACAAAAGGGCTGGTTATCAGCTTGATGATCTTTTGAGTCAATTGAACGAATTGCTGGGAAAGAATGAAAAACAAAAAGTGATCATTGCCGGGGCAGGCAATCTGGCTAAGGCCTTAATGCAATATGAGGGTTTTAAAAAAGAGGGGATAGAGATCGTTGCCCTTTTTGATAATGATCCGGTCAAATGTGATCCTCAAAATGATCCGCCGATATTACCTATTGAAGATCTTTATAATTTTGTGTCAGAAAAGCAGGTGGAATTAGGTGTTATCGCCGTTCCTTATTATGTTGCCCAACAGATTTTGGATTTGATGATTGTTGCCGGGATTAAAGGTGTTTTAAATTTTGCGCCTATTTATCTCAAGGCACCTAAAGATTTTTTTATTAATGATATGAATCTTAGATTGGAACTTGAAACAGTCGCTTATCTGATCAAGACCCGAACAAAGGCAGGTGTGCACAAGGAAAGCTCATGAAAGTCAAAAAGCTGCGGACAAAAATATTATTATCTTTATTATCCGTCATCCTGTTCTTAGGAATGTGTATGACGGTCTTAGGATATTTTGTGGTTAAAAAATATATTTATGAAACCGCTCAGGAAAAGGTAATCAAAGATCTTCAAATTGTCCGTGAAGCCTATGATGAGCAGATCTCTGAGATGAAATTGGTTTTTAATATGATTAACCAGAGCAGTGATCTGGGATTGATGCGTGAATACCTTGGTCTGGATTATTTGTATTGGATACCTCAAGCCCGCAAAGATGAGGTCACCAGTGAGGTCGCAAAAAATGTTTTTGTCACTGCGCAGGATATGGGGGCTACGCGCATTATTCCTAAAGAGCAGATCACACATCTGGTGGGTAATATCGATGGGATTGCCTTGAAAACGACACCAAAGGCCAGGCCTACAGATAAAAAGGTTTTGGTGGATGTGTTGGCGGTCGAATATGCCAAGCCGGTCTTGGACTCTGACGGTAATGTCGACAAGGTGCTTGTTGGCGGGAAACTCTTAAACAGGAATTTTAAGTTTATTGATCGTATCGTTAATACCGTGTTTGAAAACCGTCTTTATAAGGGAAAGCCTTTGGGTACTGTGACTTTATTTCAGGATGATGTGCGTATTGCTACTAATGTTCTTGATGAACAGGGTCAGAGGGCAATAGGGACACGTGTTTCAGAAGTTGTTTATGAAAGGGTAATTGAGGAGAAAGATAAATGGTTGGACAGGGCTTTTGTGGTCACAGACTGGTATTTTACCGCCTATGAGCCCATTAAAAATATTAATGGTGACATTATCGGCATCATTTATGTTGGCATTTTGGAAAAACCATTTGTGGAACTCGAGAAGAATCTTTTTATTGCCTTGCTTTTGATCATCTTGGCCGGCTGTGTGATCTCGCTTCTTTTTTCCTTGTTTATTGCCCGTTCGATTTCGGTACCGTTGACCAAAGTTATAAGGACGACCGATCAGATATCAAGTGGGAACCTGGAGATAAAGATGCAATTGCAAACAGATATCAGTGAACTTAATGATTTGATCGCGGCGGTAAATGAGATGTCTTTAACTTTAGCGCGCCGTGAAGAAAGTCTGGATATCTCCAATAAAAAACTCGAGATATTAAACAGGAGTTATTTGGACCTGGTCGGGTTTGTTTCGCATGAGCTTAAGGGCATACTTTCATCAATCATTTTAAACACTTATTTGATCAAGAAGCGCATTCTTGGGGATATCAATGAGAAACAGGAAAAAACATTGAATTCAATTGCGCGGAATTTAGATTATCTAGCAGTAACCGTTAAAAATTTTCTGAATTTAAGCCGCATTGAAAAGAAAGAACTGGAGATCAATAAAAGTGAGTTGCTTATTAAAGAGCATATTTTTGATGTAGCCATCGAGGCGTTTGAACAGCCACTAAAAGACAAGGGCCTGACATTGATTAATGAGTTGCCAGCCAATCTTAGTGTTAAGGCGGATTCTTCTCTCTTGCAGATCGTGGCGAATAATCTTTTAAGCAATGCTATCAAGTATGGAAAACCTGACGGGGAAGTCAAAATCAGCGCTCATGAGGATAATGACATTATCGAGGTGGAAGTTTATAATGACGGTGAGCCGATATGTGAGGTGGATATCGATAAATTGTTCAAGAAATTTTCGCGGATTATTTATCGGGGCATGGAAAGCATTAAAGGTTCAGGGATCGGACTTTACATTACCAAGGAAATTATCAAGCTGCATGGAGGAACGATCAAGGCGGAACCACGCGAAAAAGGAAATGCGTTCATATTTTATATTGATAAAGAATAAAGAGCTAAAAGACTAAAAGAATGACCATAACGAAGGGAAACACGCATGCAACACACTATATTATTAATTGATGATGATCCGGATTTTGTTGAAGCCACGCAACTGTTGCTGGAGGCGAATGATTACAGAATCATCACCGCCGGTAATGGCCAGGAGGGTTTTCAAAAGGTCAAAAAAGAGTCGCCTAATCTGATCATCTTGGATATGATGATGACTTATAAAACCGAAGGTGCAGAGACAGCCAAGGCCATTACCATGGATGCCGCGGTTAAGGATATCCCGATAATCATGATAACCGGGGCGCGAAAAGAATTTTCTTTTCCTTTTGAATTGAAACCGAATCAGCCGGGTCTGCCGGTTAAGGTTATTCTGGAAAAACCTGTGGATCCGGAGAATTTGCTTAAGACCGTTGCTTTGTATATAGAAAAAAGAGGGGATGAACCCGTTAAAAAGCAGATTGATGTAAAGAATTTAATTAATAAATGGAAAAATAAGGAAGGGAATTTGATCATGATTTTGCATGAGTTGCAGAATCATTACGGATATATCCCGCGTGATGTTGCGTTTAATTTGACGCGGGATTTGGAAATTCCGTTGGCGCGCATCTATGAAGTCATTTCCTTTTATCATTATTTTCAACTTGAGCCGCCTGGAAAACATATTATTTCGGTTTGCATGGGGACTGCCTGTTATCTCAAAGGAGCTCCGCAGTTATTTAAGGAAATAAAAGATATTTTGAACATAGAAGAGGGTGAGACTACCAAAGACGGTCTGTTTCAGTTGAAAGGTGTCCGTTGCCTGGGTTGTTGTGGCTTGGCGCCGGTCATTATGATCGATGATAAGATTTATGGAAATTTGAAATCCGGTGATCTGATGGAGATTATATCGAAATATAGTAATGAAGCAGAGACTACCGCCAAAGGAGGAGCCGTTAAATGAATAAATTAAGTTTGCAAAGTTTTAAAAATAAGCCGGCAAAGGCGTCCAAAACAAATCCGAATTTTATAAAAGTGGGATTAAGCACTTGTGGCATCGCGGCTGGCGCAGACACGGTGTTTGATATTTTGAAAAATGAACTGGCGAAAAAAGAATTTGATCTGCCGGTTTTACGATCTGGTTGTGCCGGCATGTGTTATGCCGAGCCTCTGGTTGAGGTAAACATCGAAGGCATGCCCAGGGTGCTTTATGGCAAGGTCACTGAAGAGATCGCCCTGAAGATCGTGCGCAAACATATTTTGGGAAAACAAATTCTAAATGATTACATTTTTTCAATAAAGGATGAATAATATGTGGGAATACAGAAAACTGATTTTAGTTAAAGACACCAATACAGGAAAAGAAACCTCAGGCATTGCCGATAAGTTTATGTTCGGTATTCGGGAACGGGCTTTAGAAGAAAAGGTTGAGGTCATTCGCGCGGCTTCTTTGGAGATCTATAATCAAGGTGTTGTGGTAAAGATCTTACCTGACAACATTACATATGCGAATGTGACCAAGGATGATATTGATCTGATTATTCACCGCACCATTGAAAAAGGCGAAAAAATTGAAGCTCTTCTTTATCAAAAGACTGAGAAGCAATGCCGGGTTGTTTTGCGTAATTGTGGTGTTATTGATCCGGAAAATATTGAGGATTATTTGGCAAGAGACGGTTATGCGGCTTTGGCAAAGATATTATCTGATTATAGTCCTGAAGATGTTATTGAGCAGATGAAAGAAAGTGGATTGCGCGGCCGTGGAGGCGGGGGGTTTCCTACTTGGATGAAGTGGAATTTTGCCAAGGCACAAAAAGAGGTTGTAAAATATATTATCTGCAATGCGGATGAGGGCGATCCTGGGGCGTATATGGATCGTAGCATACTGGAGGGGGATCCCCATTCGGTTCTCGAAGGCATGATCATAGCCGGCTACGCGGTAGGCGCCCAAAAAGGATATTTGTATATCCGCGCGGAATATCCTTTAGCCATCGAAAGGGTTATGTTGGCCCTGCAGCAGGCAAGGGATAAAGGCCTTTTAGGAAAAAATATTTTAGGTACAGATTTTACTTTTGATCTGGATGTGCGCTTGGGGGCCGGCGCTTTTGTTTGTGGAGAAGAAACCGCTTTGATCGCCTCTATTGAAGGCAAGCGAGGGTGTCCGTCTCCAAGACCTCCCTATCCTTCAGTCAATGGCCTGTGGGGAAAGCCTACTGTCATCAATAATGTTGAAACCCTGGCCAATATCGCCCCGATACTTCTTAAGGGAGGGAAATGGTTTGCCTCTATCGGCACAGAAAAATCTAAAGGCACCAAGGTTTTTGCCTTGACCGGCAAGGTAAGTAATTCAAGTTTGATTGAGGTTCCGATGGGAACCACTTTGCGGGAGATCGTCTATAACATTGGTGGCGGTGTATTAAACAATCGCAAGATCAAAGCTGTTCAGACAGGTGGTCCATCCGGCGGGGTTATCCCGGAACATTTATTGGATACATCCATTGATTATGAGAATTTGCAAAAACTCGGATCCATCATGGGTTCAGGCGGGATGATCGTTATGGATGAGGATGACTGCATGGTGGATATAGCAAAATTCTATCTGCAGTTTTGTGTGGATGAGTCTTGCGGTAAATGTGCGCCTTGTCGTGTCGGCGGTAAACAAATGCTGAATATATTAACCACGATTTCTGAAGGCAAGGGTGCAATGGAAGATGTCGCGCGACTTAAACGGATTTCGCGTGCCATGCAGAAGGCCTCCCTTTGCGGGCTGGGACAAACCGCGCCTAATCCTGTAGTCTCCACTTTGAATTATTTTGAACAAGAATATCTTGAGCATATTCAAAACAAACGGTGTCTGGCCCAGAAGTGTTCGTCGCTTTTTGTGTATGAGATCATTCAAGATAAGTGTAAACGGTGTACGCTTTGCCAAAGGAATTGTCCTGTTGAGGCGATCGACGGCAACCGTGACATCGGATTTACTATCAATCAGGACAAATGTATTAAATGCGGCAAATGTTTTGAGGTGTGCAAGTTTGAAGCTGTCGCGCGGTAGAATATTTACATCAATTTTTTAAGTTGAAGGAGTTTATAAATGGGAAAAGCCTATATTAATAATATTGAAGTTCAATTTGAACCTGGCGAGATGATTCTTGATGCGGCATCTAAAGTCCACGTGAAGATCCCGACACTCTGCAAGCATCCTGATCTGGTCCCATCGGCCGGCTGCGGGATCTGTGTGGTAAAGATTGAAGGGTCCCACAAAATGTTGCGGGCCTGTTCCACCAAGATTGAAGATGGAATGAGGATCATTACTCATGATCCAGAGATCATCGAGATCAGGAGGACTGTCGTCGAACTGATTTTATCGGATCATCCCAATGATTGCCTGATCTGTGGACGCAATAATAACTGTGAACTTCAGCAGATTGCTGCGGATTTTGGTATTCGGGAAGAATCTTTTGAAAAGATTGTCAGAGATATTCCGCATGATCCTTCAACCGGCACCATTACTTTAGAGCCGTCTAAGTGCATAAAATGTGGCCGATGTATCGATGTTTGTCAAAACATTCAGAATGTGTGGGCATTGTCCTTCTTAGAGCGCGGGGTTAATACCCGAATGGCACCGGCAGGGGATATTCAGTTGAAAGATTCACCCTGCGTGCGCTGTGGTCAATGTTCTGCGCATTGTCCGACAGGAGCGATCTTCGAATACGATCATACACGTAAAGTTTGGGATGAATTGCAGAATCCGGATACATATTGTATCGTTCAGATCGCGCCTTCCGTGCGGGTAGCTTTAGGTGAAGGATTTGGCTATCCCGCAGGTAAGAATTTAAATAAAAAGATCTATGCGGCATTAAGACGGTTAGGTTTCAATACGGTGTTTGATACCAATTTTTCTGCGGATGTAACTATTATGGAAGAAGCCAGTGAGTTTGTGGCCCGGTTTGTCCATAAAAAAAGTGTTTTGCCCTTGATTACGACCTGTTGTCCTTCTTGGGTGGATTTCATGGAAAAATTTCATGCGGACATGATCCCTCATTTTTCTTCGGCTAAATCACCGCAGGAAATGATGAGCGTTTTATGTAAGACTTATTATGCGGATAAGCAAAATCTTGATCCGGCAAAGATCCGTGTGATTTCGATCATGCCTTGCACCGCAAAGAAATATGAAATATCCAGGACTGAAGAAATGTATGCTTCTGGGTATCAAAACACAGATTTTGTTTTGACAACCAGGGAATTGATCCGTATGATCAATCAGGCTGGTATTGATTTTGCTCTTTTGGAAGACGAGGAACCGGATCATTTGATGGGGGATTATTCCGGAGCCGGGACCATTTTTGGGACAACCGGCGGTGTCATGGAGGCCGCGTTGCGTACAGCCCATCATTATGTGACCGGAGAAAAGTTGGAAAATGTTGAGTTTGAAAATGTCCGGGGTCTGGATGGTGTTAAAGAGACTTCTATAGACATTAAGGGAACTATTATAAAAATTGCTGTTGCGCATGGCCTTGGTAATGTAGAATATGTTTTAAATAAAGTTAAACAAGCCAAGGAAAAAGGAGATGAACTGCCATATCATTTTATCGAGGTTATGGCTTGTCCCGGCGGATGCATTGGCGGGGGCGGTCAGCCCTACGGCGTGACAGACAAGATCCGGAAGGCACGGGCAGAGGGTTTGTATTCTGAAGATCAGAATAGTAAGGTTCGTTGCAGTCATGAAAATCCATATATTCAACAGCTTTATAAGGAATTTTTAGGTGAGCCTTTGAGTGAAAAGGCGCATCAGTTATTACACACGAAATATGTGCCACGCCCGGAATACCGCAAGTAAGCGTGGTCGACCCAGATGCAATCAGCAGTTTTTAATCATTTATTCAAAGGAGGCATTTAATGGGCAAAAAAATTTTAATCATTGACGATGATCCGGATTTTGTGCAAGCGATCGTCACTTTGCTGGAGGCAAATGATTATGAGGCCGCAACAGCCAGTAACGGAGAGGATGGTTTTAATAAAGCCAAAGAGATCAATCCGGATCTGATTACGCTTGATTTGATGATGGCTAATGACAGCGAAGGTTTTGGTATCAGTCGAAAAATCAATGAAGATGAGGCTTTGAAGAATATTCCGATCATTATGATCTCAGGGGTAAAAAAGTTTGATACCGCAGCCGTTGATTATGAGACCGGGGAAAAGACCGTACCGGCCAAAGCCTTTTTGGAAAAGCCGGTGGAACCGGAAAAATTATTGAACACGATCAAGCAATACGTAAATTAAAATTGACATAAAAATAAACCTGAGGTTGAGGAATTTCGCATTCTGAGATTAAGGGATTGGGACAGGATCAAAAAACCCAGTTGCGATCTCACAATGCGTGAGATTGCAACTGGGTTTATTTTTATTAGAACAAAACAAAAAAGGAGAGAAAAGTGCCCCAACAAAGATTAGGTTTTTTAGGAATCATTATTGAAGACCGGAAAATTTCTGCCGATGAGGTAAATCATATTCTTTCGGATTTTGGCGACCATATTATCGCGCGATTAGGGATCCCGTATAAGGCCAAGGAATGCAGCATTATCAATTTAGTTATTGATATGACCACAGATCAATTAGGATCGTTAACCGGAAAATTGGGTGCGATTGAGGGTGTTACCGTTAAATCAGCACTGAGTAAACTCAAATAAGGAAAAGATATGACATCAGATACTCAAGGTCACAGGATAGAAAACGACAGCCTGGGAAATAAAAAGATCCCTCAGGATGTTTATTGGGGCATTCATACACAAAGGGCTTTGGAGAACTTTGTGATCAGCACTGAGAGGGTGCCTTTTGTTTTGATCCAGGCCATCGCTATGGTCAAAAAGGCTGCTGCCTTAGCCAATAGCGAATTGGGGTATCTGGAGCAGCAAAAGGCCTCTGGCATTATTGCTGCCTGTGAGCTTATTATTCAAGGAAAATATCAAGAACAATTTCCTTTAGATGCTTTGCAAGGTGGGGCGGGAACGTCAACAAATATGAATGTTAATGAAGTTGTCGCAAATTTAGCGCTCCAACATTTAAACGCACCCAAAGGGGCTTATCAGATTATTCATCCTTTGGACCATGTGAATCAACATCAATCCACTAATGATGTATATCCCACGGCGCTTAAGATCGCATCCATTTTGCAGATACGCCAGTTGAGTGAATCAATCGCGGATTTGCAAGGCGCTTTGCAAAAGAAGGAAAAGGCCTTTGCGGATATATTAAAAATCGGGAGGACTGAGCTTCAGGAAGCGGTTCCGATCTCATTAGGAGCAGAATTTGGGGCCTTTGCTGAGGCCATTGCCAGAGACCGTTGGCGGACATTCAAATGTGAGGAACGTTTACGGACAGTGAATTTGGGGGGCACAGTTTTGGGAACAGGCTTGGGCGCACCACGTAAATATATATTTTTAGTTATACAAAGGTTGAGGGATATAACAGGTCTCGGGTTAACCCGCGCGGAAAATCCAATGGGAGAGACCGCTCATGCGGATGTCTTTGTCGAGGTCTCGGCTATATTAAAAGCTCACGCCGTTAATATCGTTAAGATTGCTAATGACCTGCGTTTGCTTAATGCTTTTAGGGAGGTCTGTTTTGCGAAAAGACAGACAGGCTCTTCTATTATGCCTGGCAAGGTAAATCCGGTCATTCTTGAGGCGTCAATTCAGACGGGATTAAAAGTAATGGCGCAGGATGGATTGATCGCGGATATAGTTTCACGCGGGACTTTGCAGATTAATGAATTCCTCCCACTCTTAAGCTCTACTTTGCTGAGTTCCTTTCACCTGTTGGGCAATATCAACCGGATGTTAAGAGATTTTATTGATGAAGTCGAGGCAAATTCCCAACAGTGTGAATATTATGCGCGGCGCAGTCTTAGCTTGATAACGGCCTTTGTTCCTTTTTTGGGATATCAACGGTGTGAGGAGTTGATTGCAGAATACCAATGTGCCGGGCATAAAGACCTTAAGGAATTCTTGAAGGCCCGGATTGATTCCGAGTTGGTCGAAAAGGTCCTTGATGTGAATAAAATTATGGCTTTAGGTTTTGATGATAAGGAGATCAATGACCATGGATAAAACCCCGAAATCTTTACGTATGCATATAGGCCTGTTTGGCAGGATGAATGTCGGGAAATCCTCTTTTCTCAATATGATCGTGGGACAGGATGTTTCGATTACCTCAGATGTCCCTGGGACAACAACGGATGTTGTCTCCAAGCCCATGGAATTGCTTCCGATCGGTCCGGTTGTATTCCATGATACCGCGGGAGTGGATGATGCTTCTGTGTTATCGGCACAAAGGTCACAAAAAACAAGTTTGATCAGTGATCGCGTGGATATCTTTGTGCTTATTGTGGAGCCTGATCAATGGGATGATTATGAGTTTGCGATATGCGATTTAGCCCGGAAAAAGGATGTCCCCTTAATTTTGGTCATTAATAAGATTGATTTAAAAACACCTTCGGACACGTTTGTGCAAAAAATGAAACGGTATGCCACTTGGGTGCAAGAAGTCAGTAGCCGGGATTTTTCCCGGAGGGATATGTTTGTTAGCGATTTTAAACAATGTTTGCAAAAAGCTTATGCCGCGGCTCATAAGCCTGAACCCTGTTTGATCGGAGATTTGATCCCCGCAGGCGGGATAGGAATTTTGATCGTTCCCATCGACTTACAGGCACCCAAGGGCAGATTGATACTCCCTCAGGTCCAGACGATCCGTGAAGCCTTGGACAATGACGCGGCCATTATGGTCGTTAAGGAAAGAGAATATCCGTATTTCTTGCAACAGCTGAAGGCCAAGCCGAGTATTGTTATCTGTGATTCACAGGTCGTGCTTAAGATGGTCGCTGATACTCCTCCGGACATTCTTTGCACGACTTTTTCCATTCTTTTTGCGCGTTATAAAGGGGATCTCATGGAATTAGCCAAAGGCGCCGCTGTTATCGAGCACCTGAAATCCGGGGACCGCATCTTGATTGCTGAAGGATGCAGTCATCACGCGATCGAGGATGATATCGGGCGTGTTAAGATTCCGCGCTGGCTGAAACAATATACCGGATGTGATTTGCAGATTGATGTGTGCGCGGGACATGATTATCCTGAGGACCTCGCGCCGTATCAATTGATCATTTTATGCGGTTCTTGCATGTTGAATCGCAGGGAAACACTGCATCGGATTACTATTGCCAGAGACAAAGGTGTCGCGATAACGAATTATGGATTATGTATTTCTTTGACCCAAGGGGTTCTTAGCCGTGTTTTAGAGCCGTTTGAAGCGGCACAGGCGCTTTATAAGGACGCCATACAACAAAGGAGGGGCAACGATGTTCATCAAAGAAAATGCTGATAAACGGGCCTGGATCCATCAACGGATCCGCAGGTCTGAGATTGATAAATATCTGATCAATGGGAAAAGTTTTTTGGACGAGACTGAGATCCAAAAGGCTTTAAATGCTGGCGCTGATCCTGACCCGCAATATATTCGCGCGATATTGGATAAGTCTTTGATGATCGAGAACCTGAGTCTTACCGAGACGGCAGCATTATTGCATGTCACGGATCTTTCTCTTATATCAGAAATGCGTGAAACTGCATTAAAGATTAAGAAAAAAGTTTATGATAACCGGGTTGTGACCTTTGCTCCGCTTTATTTAGGAAATTTTTGTGTTAACAATTGCTTGTATTGCGGGTTTAAAGAGGATAATTGCGATGCGCGCCGAAAGGTTTTAAATGATCGTGATATAAGAGACGAGATCAGGACATTGGCCGGTAAGGTGGGGCATAAACGGTTAATTGTGGTTTACGGCGAACATCCCCGCAACGATATCGATTATATTATTGAAAGTATCCGGACAATCTATGATGTAAAAGTAAAGGTTCGAAAGGGAGAAGGGAATATCCGTCGAGTTAATGTGAACGCGCCACCTTTTGCGATCGCAGATCTTGAGAAATTGCGTGATGTAGGTATCGGAACTTATCAGGTCTTTCAAGAAACCTACCACAAACAGAGTTACGCGCGGGTCCATCCGGCAAATACAATAAAAGGCGATTATCTGTGGCGGTTGTATGCCATGCACCGGGCGTTCGAGGCCGGCATTGATGATGTAGGGTTAGGCGTTTTATTCGGGCTCTATGATTGGCGCTTTGAGATTATGGCTTTAGTGAAACATTCGCTGGAGTTAGAACGTGTTTTTGGTATTGGTCCGCATACGGTCTCATTCCCCCGACTGGAACCGGCACTTAATGTAGAGATGAAGGATTTTAAACAATACCGGGTTTCTGATGAGGATTTTAAAAGGATTATTCTGGTTCTTCGTTTAGCCATCCCGCATACCGGAATGATCATTACCGCTCGGGAAACAGCTGATATGCGCAAACAGTCTTTGTCTCTTGGGGTGACGCAGATGGATGCCTCAACCAAGATCGGTGTCGGGGCTTATCAAGAAAACATAACCGATCAGGACGCCCGCCGACAGCAGTTTCTTTTAGGCGATCCCAGGACTTTGGATCAATTGATCCGGGAATTTTGTGAACAGGGTATGATCACATCGTTTTGTACAGCCGGATACCGATGTGGACGCACAGGCAAGTGCATCATGGAGCTTTTACGTAAGGGCGAAGAGGGCAAATTTTGCAAATTGAACGCGATCTTGACTTTTCAGGAATGGCTTGATGATTTTGGCTCTGAAGAAACGCAAGCTATAGCCAGACCGGTCCTCGAAAAAGAAATCAGTGAAGTACGGGAAAAATACCCCAAGATGTATCCCAAGTTTCGCCAATATTATGAAAGAATTCGTAATGGTGAACGGGATTTGTATATTTAGGAGCGAAGAATGACCGATCAGGAAATTTTTGAATGGCTTCAAAAGAATAACAGCAGAGATCTGGAACGTCTTTTTCGAAAAGCCTACGCCGTTAAAGAAGAGATAGTCAAAAAGACAGTATATTTTCGGGGGATCATTGAGCTAAGCAATATCTGTGAAAAAAACTGTTTTTATTGCGGAATCCGCAAGGACGTATCCGTGAACCGGTATTGTCTTACCCGAAAAGAGATTCTTCAGTGTGCGGAATTTGCATTTGCCAATGATTATGGATCACTTGTTTTGCAGGCGGGAGAGAGGAAGGATGATGCCTATATTCGTTTCATCAATGAGACGATTACGCAGATCAAAGCATTATCTGAGGGACGTCTGGGTATCACACTTTCTTTAGGGGAGCAGTCCTATGATGTTTATAAAAAGTGGTTTGATCTAGGCGCGCATCGCTATTTATTGCGGATCGAAACCTCATCAGAAACACTTTATCAAAGGTTGCATCCTGCAGATCATTCTTTTCACAATCGTATACAGTGTCTCAGAGATCTCAAAACGATCGGTTATCAGGTCGGAACGGGTGTTATGATAGGTTTGCCCCACCAGAAGATAGAGGATCTTGTCCGGGATATCCGTTTTTTTTCAGAATATGATATTGATATGATCGGTATGGGACCGTATATTCCCCAGGAACGAGCCCCGTTATCCACCCAGCCAGTGGACCTGGACTTGAATTTCATCCTGGCTTTAAAAATGATCGCTTTAACACGTATTGTTATGCCGGATATCAATATCGCGGCAACAACCGCGCTGCAGGCCCTTGATCCGAACGGCAGGGAAAAAGCTTTAAAGGCGGGTGCCAATATTCTTATGCCGAATATTACCCCACAGCAATACCGGGCGGATTATCAGCTTTATAATGATAAACCCTGCATTGAGGAGGAACCTTTATTGTGTCTGGGATGTCTGGAAAGCCGCATAAAATCTTTGGGCGAGACTATCGGGTATGATCAGTGGGGAGACTCCATCCATTTTGAGAAGCGGTCTAAGAAATAGTTTGATGAATATTGCAAGAATTCTATTGAAAAAATATTTTTCTCTTTTATACTTTTCTTTATTCTAAGAAAAAAATAAAAGGAGGAATCATGAAGTTTTTAGGCCTTGGCGATTTTTTAAAAATATTGATTGATCAGTTGACCGATTTGGTCTTTATCATTGATCCGGAAGACTTGACTTTATTGGAAGTTAATGATGCAGCCTGTCAAGTTTTAGGCTATTCCTGCGACTCACTAAGAGGCATGAAATTGGTGCATATCGACCAAGAGATCGAAGATTTTGCTGAATTGTCGCAAACCCGGTCTATGCTTATTGAAAGACAGGAGATCCATTATGAATCCAAGCTCATTCGTAAAGACGGAGCGACTTTTCCTGTAGAAGTTAAGGCCAAATTAGTGGAGTCGGAAGGGAAGTCTTATATTTGCGCAGTCGCCAGGGATTTGACCGTAAGAAAGAAACAGGAAGATGCATTGATTGAAAGGAACAGAGTTTTAGAGGAATTTAAGAGGATCACAATAGGCAGGGAATTGAAGATGATCGAGCTAAAACAAGAGATCAATCGGTTGCGTAATATTGATCAAAACCACGCCTCTCGATGATTTTAATGACAATTTCAGACTTTCAGATTGTTTAAATAAAGTTTTTGAATAAAATTTGACAAGGCGGTAAAAGCCGTGTATATTTAATTATCTTTTGGCATAGTTGTCAAAAGACCATATAATATGAATTTTGCGGAATAATGCTGTTGGCAATGTGGCCTAAAATATTATTCTGTAAATAATTGGTAGGGCAAAGTTGCTCTTCTTTAAAAGTGAAAATGCTTTTGAGGAAGGGCCTTTTTTTTGTGTCCTTATACCATTTTTATGTTGGACCTCATTTAAACGTTATATGTTTAACTGAGGTTTTTTATATATATGTATAAAGTTAAAAAAATTAAAAAAGGAGAAAAGATGTTTCGATCAATGCTAAAATTACAAAAAAAAGGTTTATTGCGGTTTACATTGTTAACATTGTTCTTTATGAATATTGTTGAGGCCGCCGGGGCGGTAACCGCTGAAGAAGCCATGTTTACGGTAAATAATACATGGATGATGGTTGCGACGTTCCTGGTTTTTATTATGCATCTGGGGTTTGCGACTTTAGAGTCAGGTTTGATGCGTTCAAAAAATACGGTTAATATCCTTTTCAAGAATGTCGCGATCGTGGCGATCGGTCTTTTGACATACGCCATCTGCGGGTTTAATCTTATGTATCCCGGAGATGCCTGGTTATTAGGCAAATGCTTCGGTTTCGCGGGATTTGGAATAGAAGCACCTTTGGGCGCGGCAGGATTAATCAACTATGCCGATGGACAGTATACCTATTGGACAGATTTTCTGTTTCAAGGCATGTTTGCGGCAACAGCCGCGACCATCGTTTCCGGTGCCGTTGCCGAAAGGATCAAGCTGCACAGTTTTCTTATTTTTTCTTTGCTTTATGTGGGGCTTGTTTATCCGATTGTGGGAAGTTGGAAATGGGGAGGCGGATGGCTCGACGGCATAGGCTTTTATGATTTTGCCGGTTCGACATTAGTCCATTCTGTGGGAGGATGGGCAGCCTTGGCAGGTGTTATTGTGCTGGGACCCCGGTTAGGGAAATATTCTTCTGCAGGAATAAAAGCCATTCCTGGTCATAATATGCCATTAGCGACGATCGGGGTGTTTCTGTTATGGTTAGGATGGTTCGGATTTAATGGCGGCTCTGTGCTTTCTGCGGATCCCGGAAAGGTTTCTTTTGTCTTGGTAACAACATCCCTGGCGGCAGCTGCCGGTATTATCGGCGCGATGTTCACTTCAGATATTGTGCAAAAAAAACCGGATCTATCCATGGTCTTGAATGGTTCTTTGGCAGGTTTGGTAGGCATAACCGCATCAGCGGATACAGTCAGTGTTTTATCATCGATTATCATTGGAGGGATTTCCGGATGTTTAGTTGTGATCACAGTTATTTTTATTGATGCTAAGTTGAAATTGGATGATCCGGTTGGAGCATTATCCGTGCATCTGGTTTGCGGTATCTGGGGAACTTTAGCTGTTGGCATCTTTAGTCAAAATCCAGATCATTCGGTCTTAATACAATTGATCGGGATAATTGCTTATGGACTGGTATCCTTTGTTTCTGCCTGGGTTTTGTTCATGGGCATCAAGATGATCCTGGGCATACGCGTTTCGGCTGAAGAAGAGTTGCGAGGATTGGATATTGGAGAACACGCTATGGAAGCCTACGCAGGTTTTCAGATCTTTACCAATGATTAATCGCTAGTTTGATCATAAAAATTATTAAAAGGAGATATCATGAAATTGATTATTGCAATGATTCAACCGCATAAATTGCCGGATGTCAAAAAGGCGTTGTACGCCGCGGATATTCACAAGATGACAGTTACAAACGTCTTGGGTTGTGGTCAGCAACGGGGTTACAGCGAAACTTATCGCGGTGTTGTGCACGAGGTTAATCTGCTGAAAAAGATCCGGCTTGAAATCGCCGTTAACGAGCAGTTTGTTGAGCGTACTATTGAGGCGATTATCAAGGGGGCGAAAACAGGAAATATCGGAGATGGAAAAATTTTCGTTATTTCTCTTGAGAGGACTATACGGATCAGGACAGAAGAAGAGGGACATGACGCCATCGGCTGATGGAGCCTGTTGACAAAGAAGGCCGCTTATTTATCAAGCGGCCTTCTTTGTCTATAATCTATGAATTATTTTTTTGAAGTGGTTTCGATAAATTGATCCAACTTGTTTTGGTTTGTTTCGTCAATGGACGAGATCATGAGTCCGACCTCTTCGTAAGGGATCATCCGAACGACTTCCGCGGTCCCGTTGATGCATTCTCCGTTATCAGCATTGGGCAGCATAATCTCAAA
>JAGYNW010000299.1 GCA_018399915.1 Candidatus Omnitrophota bacterium | reverse complement strand
GGAGGAACTAGCGGATATTTTAAAAGAGCATTATCCGCATATAACTGAATATATTTTGAGAGAGATTTACGATAATAAGAGCGCTAAGTTTGTTCAGTTCATCAAGCATATTTTAGGCATTGAGGAAATCGCGACTTTCAACGAAACTGTTTCAACCCTGTTCGATGAATTCTTAAAAAAACACAACAATTTTGGCGAAAAACAACTACAGTTTATTATGACGCTAAAAACGTTTGTCCTTCAGCGTGGCAGTGTGGCAAAGCGGGATTTGATCAATGTGCCGTTTACACAACTTCATCCGGAAGGTGTGAGAGGCATCTTCAAACCGGAAGAAATTAATGAAATCCTGCAGCTAACGAATAAAATTACAGCGTAGAGGGGAAAGTCATGAATAGCAAAAATAAGTCGCAATTAATCATCTATCAAACGGAAACCGGAGAAACAAAAATTGATGTGCGCTTTCAAGATGAAACCGTCTGGCTGTCTCAACAGCTGATGGCACAGTTATTTCAGACATCACAACAGAATATAAGCCTTCATATTCAAAATATTTATGAAGAAGATGAATTAAAACGTGAAGCAACTCACAAGAAATACTTGTCAGTTCAAGAGGAAGGGAAGAGACAGGTAAAACGTAAGGTTGATTATTATAATCTTGATATGATTATATCCGTTGGTTATCGGGTTAAATCCAGGGTCGCTACGCATTTTAGACAATGGGCAACACGTCATCTAAGGGAATTTATCGTTAAAGGGTTTATCCTCGATGATGAGCGGCTTAAAAATCCTGATTTACCGTTTGATTATTTTGATGAATTGATGAAACGTATTCAGGATATCCGCACTTCTGAAAGGCGGTTTTATCAAAAAATAACAGATATTTATGCCACAAGTGTTGATTATGATCCAACGGAGGAGATGAGCATTGATTTTTTTAAGACAGTTCAAAATAAGATGCACTGGGCAATTACAGGTCAAACCGCGGCCGAGATTGTTCATGCCCGGGCAGACAGCAAAAAAAAGAATATGGGGCTGACAAATTGGAGAGGGACAAAAATCCGTAAAAATGATATCGAGTTTGCGAAAAATTATTTAAATGAACAGGAACTGGACGCCTTAAATAATCTCATTGAACAATACTTAATATTCGCGCAAGGTCAGGCTATGAGACGTATTCCGATGTATATGAAGGATTGGATTAAAAAACTGGATAGCTTTTTACAGATTAATGAAAGGGAAATATTGACACACGCAGGGAGAATTTCACATGAACTTGCCCTTGAAAAAGCTGTGAAGGAATATGAAAAATACGCGAAAAAAAGACAGCTTGCCTATGATAAAAAAGATAATGATTTTGATGTATTATTAGAGCACAAAATAAAACTGATAAATAAAAGCAAGAAGAATAAAGGTAAGAAAACATGCTGACACCCAAAATGAAGTCATTGATCAACCAACTCTGGAATAGTTTCTGGAGCGGTGGCATTGCCAATCCATTAACCGCGATTGAGCAGATATCGTATCTTTTATTTATGCGCCGGCTTGACGAGATAGATTCCAAATTAAAAAAAGACGCGCAGTGGACAGGCGAAAAATATACATCTGTCTTTACCGGAAAATTTATTTCGCCGCTCTCTAAAGAAAAAATAGACAAAGGCACGCTCCGCTGGAGCCATTTTAAACAGCTTGAAGGCGGCCTATCAAACAAAATTATCCATGGCGTATTTTAATTATAATACGCTTGTCCCGGTGCATTTTTTAAAGGCGATAGAAAAAGGGCAGATGATTCTGTCGTTAAAGAATGTATCGGGAGATGACAGGTTGTCAGATCTGACGCCGCTGGAGGCGGCCCGGTATTTTGTTGACATCCCGACAGGGCAGATTATTGATCTGAAGCAATTGAGCGCGGTCTACAGTCTTACGCGCGAAGCTGTTCAGGCACCGTATTTGTACCTGTTCGTCAAAGGCGGCGCGTATGTCCGTTTATGGGAGGGAAAGAAGGTACAGTCGTTTTTGCAAAATTACGGAGAGGTGTATCAGGTCTTTAAGGTCCCAACAGGCTTATTGTCTCAAAACGCCCCGCCGGCATTGTCCGTTGAACCGCTTTTACCCGGAAAGCAGGTCAGCGTCCTTATTTTTACGGGCAAGCAATAAATGATATATAATTTTTCTTGACATACCATACTTATGTATGGTATAAGAAAAATATGAGCCAAAGAACCCCACTTACCGAAAAACAATTTAAAGTCTTGAAATACATTTACCAGTCCATCCGGCAGGATAATCTGCCGCCCACGATCCGCGAGATCGCGGAC
>JAGYNW010000298.1 GCA_018399915.1 Candidatus Omnitrophota bacterium | reverse complement strand
AAACGCATTTTTGGCCACCAAGATCTCGTTCATCAATGAGATCGGCCACCTCTGCGAACGCCTGGACGCCAATATTGATGACCTGGCCCGCGGCATGGGGCTGGATAAACGTATCGGCCAAAAATTCCTGCATGTATCTCCGGGATATGGCGGCTCATGTTTTCCAAAAGATACTTCCGCTTTGGTATCGATCGCCGAAAGCGTGGACTTTAATCTGAAGGTCGTCAACGCGGCCACCGAAGTGAATGAACGCCAAAAAAGGATGATGGTCGACAAGATCACCAGCGCCATGGGCGATGATGTCAAAGATAAGACCATCGGTGTTTTGGGGTTGGCCTTTAAACCCAACACCGATGATATGCGCGAATCCGCCAGTATCACGATCTGCAACGGCCTGACCGCGAAAGGCGCCCGGATCCAGGCCTTTGATCCGGTGGCCATGGATGAGGCCAAAAAAGAGATCACAGATATTCAATACTGCAAAGATGCCTATGACGTAGCCAAAGACGCCGATGCCATTGTGATCCTGACCGAATGGAACGAATTCCGGCACCTGGACCTGGTCAAGCTCAAAGACCTGCTGAAAGGGGATCTGTTCATCGACCTTAGAAATATCTATGAACCGGAAAAGATGCGCCGTTTCGGATTTGAATATATCTCACTTGGAAGAACCTAAATTATGCAAAAAACAATTTTACTTACCGGCGCGGCCGGTTTCATTGCGTCTAAAACAGCCGAACTCCTTTGCCAAAAAAAAGGCGTGCGCGTTGTCGGCATTGACAATATGAATGATTACTATGATGTGCGGCTGAAAAATTACCGGCTCAAGACACTGAAAACCCTGCCGGATTTCACCTTTCACAAAATTGATATCGAAGATAAAACAAAACTACGGTCTTTGTTCAAAAAATACCGGTTTGACGCGGTCATCAATCTGGCGGCCCGGGCCGGTGTGCGCTACAGCCTTGAGAACCCCTATATTTATTTTACTACCAACGCCCAGGGCACCTTGAACCTTTTGGAACTCTGCAAGGACCACAAAATCAAAAAATTCATTCTGGCATCCACCTCATCCCTTTATGCCGGACAGAAAATGCCTTTCAAGGAAACCCTGGCAGTCAACACCCCGATCTCCCCGTACGCGGCCAGCAAGAAAGCCGCTGAGGCTACCTGCTATACTTATCATTATCTGTACGGCATCGACGTGACTATTGTCAGGTATTTCACGGTTTACGGACCCGCAGGGCGTCCGGACATGAGCATTTTCCGGTTCATCAAATGGATCGATGAAGGCAAACCTATGGAATTGTTCGGCGACGGCACCCAGAGCCGTGATTTCACCTATGTGGATGATATCGCCAAAGGCACGATCAAGGCTTTAAAGAAAGTGGGGTTCAGGATCATCAATCTCGGGGGCAACACTCCCTACAAACTGAACCATGCGATCCGCCTGATTGAACAGAACCTGGAAAAAAAGGCCACGGTCAAACGGTTCCCGTTCCACAAGGCCGATCTTATGGCGACCTGGGCCGATACGGATGTGGCCCGTGACCTCCTGAAATGGCAACCCAAAGTAAGCCTGGAAGACGGCATCCAGCGGTCGGTTCAGTGGTACAAAGACAACCTGTCGTTGGTGAAAGAGGTAAGGCTTTAAGGAGTGACGAGTAACCAGTGACGAGTGACGAGAGGCAAGTAAGCAGTGACATGTAAGCAGTATTAGTATTAGAGAAAGCATTTGATTAAGAAGGACTAAAAAATATTCGTAGAAATAAATAAGAATAATTCGTAAGAGCTGTAAACAATCCGTTTCTGAAAAACTGACATAGAAAAAAATGGCATTATTTCTGGCGATATGGTAGACTTGAGAACAGTTTATTAAAAAGTCAATGACGAGTGAATAGTAACGTGAAGAAAAAGACGAAAAGGCAAGCAAAGTACTGAAATGGTAGCAAAACGAAGGAATGGTGGCGATGGAAGAGAAAAGAAAGCAAATACGGTTAAATAATTACAATTATTCCAATCATGATGCGTATTTTGTTACCATTTGTTCGAATAATCGAAAAAATATTTTTACAGAAATAACACCCAATGTAGGGACGGGCCTTGCGTCCGTCCGATGCAAATTATCAATATTAGGCAATATCATTGATGATCATTGGAAAAAGATTGAAAATAATTTTATTCAATTGGATGAATATGTTATCATGCCAAATCATATGCATGGAATTATTTTTATTCATTCATTGAATAAAGTGGCGGACGCAAGGACCGCCACTACATTATCAGATATTATTTGTTCATTTAAATCAAAATGCACGGTGGATTATCTCAAATACATAAAACAAAATAATCTGAATATTGACGGTAAGATCTGGCAAAGATCATTTTATGAAC
>JAGYNW010000297.1 GCA_018399915.1 Candidatus Omnitrophota bacterium | reverse complement strand
AAAATACAAATTTTTAAAATAGCCCGACGGAGACCGGCCGATATCCTTAACAAATTCTCGCTTACGCAACATCGCATATGTATTATCAAACCTTTCTTTCACAAACGGCACCACCCCGCCGTAATGCGCAAAAATAAATTTCACGTCGGGAAACTTCGCGAACGTTCCGCTCATCATCATCTTGCCGATGCAAACCGAGATATCAAACATATATTCCAAAACCGGTGTCAGCAAAGGATCTTTCACGCGCTCATAGCCGATCGGGTTCATGATCTGAGGATGCACATGGATCACCATGGCGTTCTCGTGAGCGAATTGAAAAATCGGCGCAAACGTTTCGTCATCCAGGTATTTTCCCTCATAACTGGAAGGCAAGGAGATCACACGTAACTGCCATTCTTTCAATCGCTTCAATTCCGCCTGCAAGCTTTCCGGAGCATCCACCGGCAGAATACCGGCCCCGATAAACCGTCCGGGATAGCGGCTGACCACATCCGCCATGCTCTCATTATAAACATCACAGACCTTTTGCCAGCCTCCCAAGTTCACATGCGCGTCACTTGTGGGATATAAAAGCAAAGAGCGTTTTATGCCGCAGCTGTCCATCACCGCGATCTGCCTGTCAATGTCAGACCAATGCGCTTTAAAAAATGCCGTATTCTGTGCAATAGCCTCCGGCATATAATGCGAATGGCCATCTATTATCTCACCATGTCCGCTCATTGCGTTTTCTCCGCGGCCGGGAACCTTCGGCTGAAAAAGACCGCAATCACGACCAAACCCAAACCAAAGAAAATCACCTTAAACGATTTTGACCGCAATGCCCATAACTGATCCGGGGTTTTGACCAGATAGGCCTCTCCGGGATCCTCGGGATCATAAACAACCGTCACAAGCGCACCCTTATTAAAGGCATCGTACTCCTGGGGCGTAGGATAGACAATAGTAAAATCCCTAAGTTGTGTTCCTCCCAGATAAGGCAGATGGAAATAATAGGTTATATTCCGGCTGGAACTGCCACCCCCACTGCGGGATGTCCCTTTTTTAATAATCTTGACTTCGGCCTGCGAGCCATTGGTTTCAATGCGCTGATATTCGCTGATATAATCCCAGTTAAAATACACGCTCATCATGCCTACGCCGACAATAAGAATTCCGATAAAGAACACAATAGAAAGAGCAGGTGCAATATTTTTTTTCATTTTATTCTCCTCGTCCGTTATATAAGGAAGGCCGCAGTAAAATAATCTTGCGCTAAATCCAAAAATCTGAAACAAGCGGCATTGCCGCAACCCTGCCACATGCGGCCAGGTGAGACATCAGCTTTACGCACGGCAATAACCACAGTCGGCCTTCAGCTTCTTTGGCGCCAAGACCATTCAGATCAACTTATTATCCGATAAAACCTTCTCAACCTCACCAATAGACTTCTTTAGGTCCTCAAGAAGATTGACATTGATCGAAACCCCTTTGGCCGTAGGGACCATTTCATCGGTGCCCTGGGTCATCGTCCATGTCCGGATATCAATAAGATTGTTCCCCTTGAACTCCCTTATCCCTACCCGGATCTCCTGGAACTTGTTTTTTGGAAAAACATAAATTGTCTTATCCATGGAAAATCCTCCATTCTTTTTTTGTCCATAACAGCTAACTGAAAAACAAAATCTGCGCGCAAACCTATTTGGCCTGCTTTTGCGTATAATCGATCACTGGCTTGGTCCAGGGGGTTTGCTGATTGATGACCGCTAATTCCAAAGGACAGGCATTCTTGGGTACAGACAAGGCATACATCACCATATCGACCACCGCATCCGCGGACATAAGCCTTTCTTTTTGTTCCTGGGTAATATTATCCAGTTTGCCGGTCAGATCGGTGTCCACGACACCCGGCAGGATCGAGGTGATCTTAATGCCGTGATCCCGCATTTCCCAAAAAAGCCCCTTAAGAAACGCCCGTAATCCTACCTTAATAGAACTGTAAGTCACAAAGGTGCGCGGCACAGGGTCAACCAGAGTGGATCCAGACACCATATTAATGATCGCCCCTTCTTTCCTTTCGATCATATGCGGAATGACCAGACGGATAAGCCGGACATATCCCAGAAAATTGGTATGGACCAGCTTCTCAATATCTTCCAAAGGCTGCTTATCAAACGGATACTGACTGGAAATGCCTGCATTGTTGATAAGAATATCGATCTGGCCCCACTCCTTCATAGCTGTATCCGCCAGGTTTTTCAGGTCATCCAGTTTGCTCACATCTGTGGGCACGCCAAGGACCTTGACGCCTGTTTTCGTTTGTATATCTTTGACCGTAGCCTCCAGCGTCTCAGGATTACGCGCCGCGATCAGAACATTGGCCCCACTTTGAGCCAATTTTTCCGCGACGGCTTTGCCTATGCCCCT
>JAGYNW010000296.1 GCA_018399915.1 Candidatus Omnitrophota bacterium | reverse complement strand
TAGTTCATTTATCTGTTTATATAAGCTTAATATTTATTTTAAAGCCGTCAGGTTCCCGCAATGGTTAGTGGTTTCCGTTATCTTGAGAGACAGCATTTTAATTTTGGGTGCCATTATCTTGTATTTGTTTAATCGAGAATTAAATGTACGTCCGACAGCTTTAGGTAAAATTACCGCATTTTTACAAATTTTGTCAATTTTTAGTGTGTTGCTTCAAGTTCCCTTTTCCGCTTTTTTATGGCACTTGACCGTTATTTTTACTGTGGCATCAGGAATCGATTATATAAAAACAGGAGTCCGACTCGTTAAGGAGCGAACATTGGTATGATTTTCTTGGGAATTATGATTAGTTATTTGCTGGGATCAATACCGACAGCATATATTTTTGGGAAATATTATAAAGGAATTGATATCCGGCAACATGGCTCTGGTAATGTAGGCGCGACCAATGTCTTCAGGGTCCTTGGAAAAAAACCTGGTATTATCGTCTTATTCCTGGATATTTTAAAAGGATTGATTGTTGTAGGGTTATTGGCCGATTTTTTAGGGTTATCCGCCAGCCTTGAGCGCGTATTTTTATCTATAGCGGTTGTGTTTGGCCATAATTGGACTATCTTTTTGAATTTTAAAGGAGGCAAAGGCATAGCAACAAGTTTAGGTGTTATTATTGGTCTTGCGTTAAAAATTGCTTCGTTTCGGCCAGTTTTATTGTTGACTATTTCAACCTGGTTGTTTTGTTTCTTTTTAACAGGTTATGTTTCTTTCGCCTCACTACTCGCTGCGATTTTTTTACCGATTTTTATGCTCATAACCAAACAGTCAATAGAATTTTTATTTCTTAGTGTTTTGTTCTGTTCTCTTGTTGTTTTTCGGCATCGATTAAATATCAAAAGACTTTTGAATGGACAAGAGCCAAAAGTAACCCTGCCTTTCAATAAAAAGAAGGATCCTTAAGGGATCAATTACTCTTAGGATTATATGTTTTTAACCGTTGTTATTCCCTGACCTAGTATAGATTGACATCTGATTCTTCCCCCCTTTTTCTTTCCAACCATTTTATTTCATATTAAAGAAAACGTTTTCTTATAGTCCGGCATATCATCTTGTCTCAATATCCTTGAATGTTATACTTCAATAAAGCAACGATAAAAAATGTCTGGGGGGATAGATGATGAAAAGGTTATTGTTCAGGAAAAGAATGGATGCGAAGAAACAAATTAAAGTCTTATGTTTTGGGCAAAAATTTGAGGATTCTGAATCGAAATCACAGGTGAGAAAGAATTTTTCATATAAATTACATAAATCTACAGATTTAACTCAACAAGAAGAGGCGCCAGAAGTTTTTATCCGTAAGGCATTTGATAGTAAAAATGGCATTGAAAAGTTCAATTTTCAGGTTAAAGGTTATTATTATATTACGCATAAGCGGGTTTTGTTTAAAGTGCATTTTCGCCACACATTAAATATAAAAGTACAGTGGAAATCAAAAGCTTTCTCCCCCAAAAAGTCAGAAATACTGACTTAGTTAGCTTGTGAGTTTTGCAAGCGAGAAAAACGGAAGGGTAAAACCTTCCGTTTTTTTTACAAAAAATTTACATGCAAGATTTGACATATAATGTATAATTACATAATAATGTTTTAAGCTATATTGTTGTATTACAGGTTTGTTAGATATAATCATACCCAAGGGAATCCTCTATTAATAAGCGGCATATTTGGTATAATTAACTATCCAAAGATTTTTGATAATCTTGTAACTATCCGTATGGTCATTTTATGTGTAATAAAAAATCAATAGTGTTTTTGTTCCTCGGAATTTTCCTGTCCGGTTGTGCGACGGTAACTTCTCAACAGCCATCTAATAAGATAGATGCTGTCGAAGAATTTACTGATTCGAAAAAAGATATGGTGGAAGGTGGCAGTGTTATTCCGGGTGATTCTCCGAAAATTATTGAGTCCTCCCTCGAATTAAAAGGAATAAGAAGTGAAGATCTTGACGAATATGTTCATAGTAATGGTGTTGTTTTTGCAAAGGTTGAAGTCTTAGGGGTTCTTAAATCAGATTTCTTAAGTTTGATCATTGAGGACAGGGAAGATAGATCATTCAAATATCAATTATTTATAGGGGAGGCGATCGGCTCGCAATTTTTTCCTTGGGAAGGAAAAGATAGAAATGAAGCACATTTTTTTATTGAATTACCCGTTGGGAAATATATAATTTCTTCGGTCGGGATACCAGTTGGTTCTACCATGGCGTTTGAAAGATTGGATGTCTTGTTTGAGGTTATTCCCGGGGCAATCACATACTTGGGGACATTAAAACTTGTAGGCACCAAGGAAAGGGTAAGATTGGGAGGGGTTCCTGTTATAAAACCTGGATTTGAATATACAAAAGAAATAATTAATGA
>JAGYNW010000295.1 GCA_018399915.1 Candidatus Omnitrophota bacterium | reverse complement strand
AAAATTTCTTTACTATAAGGCCGTTTGGATATTTCCGGCCCAAAAATATATAAGCCTTTTTTAACCCTGACGATAGAGCCCTTTTTTATCAAATCATTGATTTTAACGCGGGGATGTTTGTAATCACGAAGGGCATGTAATAACGCGGGATAATCAAATTCTTCATTCGTAATTATTTTTTCAATTTTTATATTCATGATGTGACCAATAAGTTAGTTTTTTGCTAACTTACTGGTTCCTCCTGACATCAAAAATATACCATGAACGGTCGCGTTGTTCAAGGAAATTTTTTAAGAATCAGGGCGCAAGAATTAAAGAATTAGGGCGCAGCGCCCTATTCTATATTCTATAAAGTTTGTTCCACCCTGCTTTATGAACCCTGCTTTTTGAAATTTATTGACAATGTCCCCACAATGTCATATACTTTTTGCATGAACATATTTCGATGGAATGCAGAAAAGAATGAAATGCTTGCCGCCGAGAGGGGAATTACATTTGAAGAAATTGTGCAAAAGATTGAGTCTGGCGCAATGGTTATTGACGCAGATCATCCAAATCAAAGGAAATATCCGAATCAGAAAATCATAATCGTTGATGTCGATGGCTACGCATATTTAGTCCCTTATGTAATCAAAGGAAAAGAATATTTTTTAAAAACAATTATTCCAAGCAGAAAAGCAACGAAAAAATATCTTGGAGGGAACAATGATTAAAAAGCAAAATAAAATTGTGCTTAACAATTTTGAAAATGAGGTTTTAGAAGCATATGAAAGTGGTCAATTAAAGCCTTTAAAAAAGAAAACGGATTTTCAGACGATTGCCAAAAATACGATGGCGAAAGACAAGAAAATCAATATCCGAATTTCCGGGAATGATCTTTCTGCTTTGCAGCGGAGAGCTGCGCGGGAGGGGATCCCGTATCAAACATTGATTGGAAGCGTGTTGCATAAATATGTTAATGGGTTTTTAAAAGAGGGATAACGGAGCCCCGTGGGAGCACGACGTAAGGAATTAGGGCGCTGCGCCCTATTCTTTCTAAAGAATAAAATCAAAATAATTTTCTCTAGAAATGACCTGAAAACGCGCATCCGGGTAATTTTTGCGCCATAAAGGCGGCACTTTGATCTTTTGGGGTTTGATTTTCATTTCAAAGCCAGAAAGGGTGCCTTCTTTCTCTTCCACAAAATCGATTTCTTGTTTCTCCCATGTCCTCCAAAAAAAGTTATTCGTCCATAACTGAGAATACGTTTGTTTTTTTATCCGCTCCATAATAAGGAAGTTTTCCCAAAGCGCGCCGATATCATTCCTTAACGGCAGCGGATTAAAACTGGATATGATCGCGTTGCGGATTCCGTTATCGTAAAAATAATATTTCCGTTTTTTCTTGAGCTCATTGCGCAAATTACGGCTGTAGCCGCCCAGCGAATAAAGGATAAAACTTTTTTCGAAAAGGTCTAAATACCTCCCGACGGTCTTGCTGTCGATTCCCAGATTCGCGGCTAATTCGTTGAGGGAGACTTCATTGCCTATCTGAAATGCGAGCAAACGCAGAAGATCCAGCAAAAGCTTTGAACTTTTAACCTGCTCTAACTCCAGGATATCTTTGAGCAAATACGACCCGGTTAATTCCATGAGCAATTGTTTTTTTTGAGTGCTATTGGCTTCCTTGTCATAAAACTCAGGATAAGAGCCGAAGATCAAAAAGTCATCTAATTGTTCTTTAAGATCGTGTTTGGAAAAATGCCTGGTTAATTCCATTTGCGCGAACGGAAATAGCCTCAGGGATGTTTTCCGTCCTGTGAGGGGCTCCCCTACCTGGCCCGCAAGCTCAAAAGAGGATGACCCTGTAACAATCACTTTCAACCCTTCACAGTTATCCACGAGTAATTTGAGGGTTGTTCCGATGTGAGGGATTTTTTGAGCCTCATCAACAACAATCAAATCATACGTTTCCGCATATTCTTTAAGTAATTTTAAATCTTGGGAAGAAAGGATTTCTCTGGCGCGCAAATCATCGCCTGTATTGAACCGGTATTTTCCTTTGAAATTGGCCAGAAAACTTTTAACGAGGGTTGTCTTGCCTACTTGCCGGGGACCGTAAATAATAAGGACTTTATTCGCTTGAAGATGCTCTTTAATCTTGTAAAAACGCTCAATTTGCATAATAAAAGACTAGCATTTATCCTAAAAAAAGTCAAGTTTTTCGGAATGCTAATCCTTGAAATAGAAATAGGGCGCTGCGCCCTATTCTTATATCATTTTAACAGTCAGTTAACCGGACACTAGTAGGGTCCGTCCCTATTCATCCTATTCTTTAAGATAATCATCCATAATCGAAAGAAAAAATTCTTTGCTCCACAAATTCAGAGAAACCCTGTCCCGTTCTTTAATAAAAGGAATAACTTCCTGCCTTGCTGAATTCCAGTCGATCGTCCC
>JAGYNW010000294.1 GCA_018399915.1 Candidatus Omnitrophota bacterium | reverse complement strand
TTATGAAAAAGCAAAAGAAGAACCAAATTATGACGAAATCATTTTTCAGCTAAGCCATAATTTTGCCAAGATGGGGGATTTTCAGCGCGCCCGGGAAATTATCAGTCTGCTTCCTGCCCGAAAGTATGGAAAGACAGTTGAAGAGCCAAAACGTGTTTTTGAAGTGATCCCGGAGATCCTATCCCATTATCCCGAGATAGTGCAGATGAAGGATATGACTTTTTACGCGGTGTTGGTCGGGGGATATTCAGAATATTTGGAAAAAGAAAAGACAACAGATATTGATATGGGCCTTTTGTTAAAATACGCCTTGGCTTACACACGAAAGCATTATCAGGAGCATTTTAAAGCGCAAGCTCTGACGTTTATAGCTGCCGCTTATTGGAAGATCGGGGATGAACAGCAAGGGCAGGCCTTGATAGGGGAAGCCTTATTAACGGTTAAGGAGATCCGTGATGAGCTGTCTATGGTGATTGTTTTGAGCGAGATCTTAAGCGCGTTGGCGCATAGCCGGTCCGACACAACGGATTGGCAAAGAATCATAATTGACACAGCAGCCCAGGTAATTTCCCAAAATGCTAATCCCCAATTACAATTGAAGATGATATCTTTAGTCTCAGATTCTCTGATTGAGATCGGTCAAAGGGATATTGCCAGCCGGTATCTTCAGGCAGCGGTAAAACTCATTAATAAAGCTCCGGCAGGAAATCTTTTGTGGTTGCCTGAAGTCTTGGCCACTATTGAGTCTTTGGCCAAAGCCGGAGAAATTCAGTTGGCTGAAGGCATGGCGGATCTCCTGGAAGATAAAGCCTTTCGGGCAAGAGTGGTTATCGCAGCCTTAAAAAAAGACGAAGAGCGGGCTTATGCGCTTTTTAAAGATATGATCGTGCAGAATTTGGGACAAGTTTCCCGCAATGAAGATTTTGCGGCGACCGCCCAAGCCCCGGGTGGGATTGATTTGAACGGGATCCCGGTTGAGCGCCAAGGCACGGGCGCGGATATTCATTTCGACGCAAATGCAATCCATGAATCATTGTTCACGGATTTTGAGGGATTCAGTCCCATTATTATCAATATTTCACCAATAACAAATATTTATTCTATTTTAGGATTTGTCGTTCCCCAAGGTTCTGAAGGTTTGGAAGGTTTAAATGATTCCGGCAGGATGGGTTGAAAATTTTCAATCTCAAAAAGCAGAGAAATAGCAGTAGGGGTTAATGAGGATATTTAGATTATTTTGGGAGTTTTTGACCGGTTTTTATAAAAATCGTGATTTGTTTGTTAAACCTAAAAAAATATGTTATATTTTTTAAACATTTAAAAGTGTAAGTAAAATAAACATTTGAGAGCTTATTCCGTCCCTTTGGGAAGATATTTTTCGTGTTCAAAATCTATCTGGCTACAAGATAGATAGAAGCACTTTTCAAAAAAATATTGATTCTTCAGGGAAAATGTTTTTTTTGCTCTTATTCAGGGCAACTTCCAAGCCTTAAGAAGGCAAAACGCATTTTATACCAAAAATTTAAGCTTAAATAAGATTAATTTTCAAAGGAGAAAACATGATCACTTTTATTGAGGAAAAAAGACCCCATTTATTCTTTAAGGTTGTATCTTCTTTTGTCGCATTCACTTTTATCTTAAGTGTAATTTTGCCCCCGCAATTGGCGCAAGCCCAGGTCGCGCCTCAAACCATATTAAATTTGCCTGTTCCGGGGACACTCTTAGCTCCTACCAATGGATATGTTCCGCCTCTGATCAAAGGGATTTCGCTTGATGCAGAGAATCCTTTGCATTTTAACTTTATTCTGGATAGCGGGGAAGAGCCACTTGAGGGAGCCGCCTTAACAGATGAGGGGACCAAATTGATCAAATATTTTTTGGCCTCATTAACCATCCCGGACAACGAAATGTGGGTCAACCTTTCTCCTTATGAAAAAGAACGGATCGTTTCTGACAGCCTGGGGCAAACCGAAATGGGCCGCGACCTTTTATCCCAGGATTACCTTCTGAAACAGCTGTCTTCCTCTTTAATGTATCCGGAAGAAGAACTCGGCAGTAAATTCTGGAAACGTGTTTACAAAAAGGCCTATGAACAGTATCAGACAACGGATATCCCGGTGGATACCTTTAATAAGGTATGGATCGTTCCGAATAAAGCCACGGTTTACGAGCATGCCAACAGCGCCTTTGTTGTTGAGCGTCATTTAAAGGTTATGCTGGAAGAAGATTATTTGGCCATGACAAAAAGTCCTTACAAGGCTGAAGGCAAGCAAAATTCAGAGTTGGTATCAAAGATCATCAAAGAGGTGATCATTCCCGAGATCGAAAGAGAGATCAATCAAGGTGAAAATTTTGCCCAATTAAGACAGATTTATAATTCCATGATCCTCGCGACCTGGTTTAAGAGAAATTTACGGGATAGCCTTTTAGGCCAAGTT
>JAGYNW010000293.1 GCA_018399915.1 Candidatus Omnitrophota bacterium | reverse complement strand
TCCCACAACTGAGAAGGGTTCATCTCTCCCAACCCTTTATATCTTTGAATATAAACACCTTTGTTCGCCTGAATTCTCACAAAATCCAAGACTTCCTGTAAAGAGAAAAATTCACTCTTATCTTTACCGTTTTCCACCATAAACAACGGTTTTAATTCGATTTTTTTCTCTTTTGATGCGGACTTTGGTGATTTTCTTTTCTTTTCATTAACGGAATATTCCTGCGCGAGGATCTTTTTTTGGAAATCCAAAGCACTAATACCTAACCGGTTAAAGTGTTGCTCGATGGTTTCCAGGTCTTCCTTGACAAAAATCTCCGTATATTGAGCATCTTCATCATCTTTGGTTAAATTCGCTAACTCTTCATCATCATAAACAAAGTGGGTATTGCCTTTAATTTTTACCATATAAAGAGGCATTTTTTTGTTTTTCGGGTCATAATGAGAAATATATTCCTTAAAAGGAATGCCGCGTTTGTGCATCATAGTCGTAATCTTTTCCAGGTCAACCGAAAAGTTCATAAGTTCTGTAAATTGCGCGTTCGTATATTTTTGTTTTTTATCCCTCACATTTTCTAATTTCAAGCCTTCCATGCCCATTTCCAAAATAAGTTCATTCATTTCCTCTTCCGACTCGATATATTCTTCCCTTTTTCCTCTTTTCAGTTTATACAGCGGGGGTTGCGCGATATAAACATACCCGCCTTCGATCAACGGTCTCATCTGGCGGTAAAAGAGAGTCAATAATAGCGTTCGTATATGTGATCCATCAACATCCGCGTCACACATAATAATGATCTTGTGATACCGGAGTTTTTCCACATTGAATTCATTGCCTACGCCCGAACCTAAAGCCGTAATAATGGTGCGGATCTCTTCATTGCTTAAAATCTTGTCTAACCGGGATTTTTCAACGTTTAAGATCTTTCCTTTAAGCGGCAGAATCGCCTGAAAGGTGCGGTCTCTTCCTTGCTTCGCAGAACCCCCGGCTGAATCCCCCTCAACAAGATAAATCTCGCATAAACCAGGATCTTTTTCCGAACAATCCGCTAGTTTTCCAGGTAAACCACTGGTTTCTAAAGCGCCTTTGCGCCGGGTCAATTCCCTTGCTTTTCTTGCCGCTTCCCGGGCGCGGGAAGCTGTGATCACTTTATCAATGATCTTTTTCGCAATAGAAGGGTTTTCCTCAAAAAAACTATTTAAAGCATCCAATGTAGCGGAAGCCACTAATCCGTCGACTTCTGAATTTCCCAGTTTGGATTTTGTCTGTCCCTCAAATTGAGGATTGGGGATCTTTACGCTAATGACAGCTGTTAACCCTTCCCGGGTGTCATCCCCTTGAATGGCAACATCTTTTTTTAATAAATTCTTTCCCTTGGCATAAGAATTAACCGCGCGTGTTAACGCTGAGCGGAATCCACTCAAATGCGTTCCCCCTTCTATCGTATGAATATTGTTGGCGTACGCATACACATTTTCCGAGTAGCTGTCATCATATTGCATAGCTACTTCTAATTGAACTTGTTCTTTTTCTTTGGCAAAAAATATGGGTTTTTTATGGGAACGGTTTTTATTTTTAGTTAAATCATCAACAAAAGAAACAATTCCGCCCTTAAATTCAAAAACCGTTTGTTTTTCTTTGCCTTCCCGCTTATCTTCCAACTTTACAATAAGCCCTTTATTAAGAAAGGCTAATTCTCTTAATCTTTTGGCAAGGATATCATAAGAATAGGTTGTTGTTTCAGTAAAAATCGTCCTGTCAGGCAAAAACGTGACTTTCGTACCAGAGCTTTTTGTTTTACCAATGACGGCGAGCTTTGTTTTTGTTTGTCCGCGCTCATATCTTTGATGATATATCTTTCCGTTTCTTTTTATCTCCACCTCCAACCACTCGGCAAGCGCATTAACACAACTCACCCCCACACCGTGCAAACCACCGGAAACTTTGTATGTACGGTGATCAAATTTCCCGCCGGCATGTAAGGTTGTCAATACGACTTCAACTGCTGGTTTTTTCTCTGTTTGATGCATGTCCACAGGGATGCCGCGGCCATTATCGACAACGGTGATCGAGTTATTTTCATTAATGTAAACATCGATTTTATTACAATACCCCCCCATGGCCTCATCAACAGAATTATCCACAACTTCGTAGACAAGATGATGCAATCCCCTACTAAAGGTGTCTCCGATATACATAGCAGGGCGCATACGGACAGCCTCTGTTCCTTCTAATATTTGTATGTTCGTTGCATCATATTGGCTTTTATCGTGCTTTTCGACCTTGCTTTTTTTCGTATCTTTACTTATTTTTTTATTCATCTGACCTTTCCTATTTTAAAAACAATACTTTTTATATCATAATCTTCTTGCTTCAATCGTTTTAAAATTTTTGTTTTTTTAATATTCATCTGATACAACCACGCCGGTGAATCCACATTAACTGTTAATTTTTTATTTGTTAAACC
>JAGYNW010000292.1 GCA_018399915.1 Candidatus Omnitrophota bacterium | reverse complement strand
ATCCACACTCCACAACAAATCAGCGAGGCGTTTTTGCTCGGATAGCGGTGGGAGCTTGAATTTCAATTTGGCTAAATCCTTAAATTTTGTCCTTGGTGATAATGATCCTGCTGATGTCTTGATTGCGTAATCAAAAAGCTTGTCGCTCTGAACAATAAACGGTAATAGTTTAGGAATCATATTATCCTCGTTCACCTCAAAGACTAAAATATCCCCTGAACATACACCATCGAACTCAGCTAATGCAGCTTTTCTTTGATAAGCTCGTCTTTTCCCGAATAGAACCTGCCCTTTTTTAAATACACGAGTAAATGTTGTCCCATCTGCCACATTGCCCCATGATTTGATATGCATGTTGCCCGGTTCAATATGCTCAAGACCAACATACCTTTCATATCCTTCAGATAAAGGATCTTTAGCGACAACTGTTAAATTATGCACTAAATCGCCAAATTCATATGTTTGCCAGTTAGCAGTCTTAATCGTCATTTAATCTCCGCTGATAAATCTTTAATCATCCTTGATAAATCTTTCCTTAATAAATCTGACTGTTTTTGCCAGTCTTTTAGCAAATTAGATAAAGATACATCTTCTATGTTTGAATCTGCGTTTTTCTGTTCATGAGCATATAAAGAAATGGCCATATTACCATTATTAGATAAAACATCCTTTATCGACATAATCTTGGCAAACCCTTCAATATCCGTATATCCAACAAATGCCTTATGGATCTTGGCAATATATTCATCGGTCAGGTAGCTGAACGCGCTTTCACGCTTGACCTCATTAACCGCGTTGATAAATAAAATCTTGCCTTGCCTGTCTTTTTTCTTGCCCTTATTACAGACCAAAATACACGCTTCCATAGGTGAGTTATAAAATAGATTTGGGCCCAGCCCTATGACCGCTTCAACAACGTCAGACTCAATCATCTTTTTGCGCATATCGGCTTCTGCATTACGAAATAATATTCCATGCGGCCAGAGAATAGCACAACGTCCATTTTTATCATCTAAGCTTTTTATAATATGCTGTTGAAAGGCATAGTCCGCGTATCCTTGCGGTGGTGTACCATAAATATTTCTGCCATAAGGGTCTTTTTCAAATTCAGCCCTGTTCCACTGCTTGATCGAATACGGCGGATTGGCGAGAATAATGTTAAATTTTTTTAGTTTATCTTTTTCCAAGAATCCCGGATGTTTTAAGGTATCTCCTCGCACAATCTTAAAATCTTCTATACCGTGCAAAAACATATTCATACGCGCGATAGCAGAAGTCATTAGATTTAACTCCTGGCCATATAGCTTAAGTGACCGATATTCTTTTCCATCAGTCTTCAGCTTGCTCACACATGATAAAAGCATGCCCCCGGAACCACATGTTGGGTCATATATGGACTCGCCTGGTTTAGGATCCATGATCAAAGTCATCAGATGAACCACTGTACGATTCGTATAAAACTCTGCGGCAGTATGACCGGAATCATCAGCAAATTTCTTAATAAGAAACTCATACCCCTGCCCCAGCTCATCATTAGGAACGTTTTTAATAGACAAAACACGAGATGAAAAGTGTTCCATCAGATTGATCAAGGTTTCATCGCTTAAGCGATCTTTGTTTGTCCACTGGGCATCCCCGAATATACCGAAAAGAGTGTTGGGGTTTGCCTTTTCAATCTGACGCATAGATTTTTGAATGGCTAAACCAAGATTCTTGGTATTCTCCCGTATATGTTTCCAATGCGCACCTTTAGGAATTTGAAACCTGTGATTTTCAGCAAATGAGGCATATTCCAAGTCACCGTCTGACTCTTTGAGGGCATTCTCATATTCTTCATCATAGACATCACAAATACGCTTATAGAACAGTAACGGAAATATATACTGCTTATAATCCCCGGCATCTATTAAGCCCCGAAGAAGCGTAGCAGCGTCCCATAAATATTTTTCCAGTTCCGCTTGTCTCATCATTTCAGTAATCCAAACTCCTTAAGTCTTTGTTTCATCTTGTCTTCAGCTTTAACTGCTTCATTAAAAGCATTTTTTAGATCCTCTAGCGCATCCTCTACTGAAGGCAAATTATCTTCAATCTTCTTTTCCACATAAAGCGGTATATTTAAGTTAGAATCATTTGTTTCTATCTGCTCTAAATTAACAACCTTGGCATGGTCTTGCACATCTTGGTAATCACGATACCATTTATGAATCCGTTCGATATGCTCATTTTCCAAATAGTTTTGAGCTCTGCCAACACGCATCTGATCTGAAGCATCAACAAACAGCACTTTACCTTGTTTATTCTTTTTCTTGAGCGCCCGAAAAACTAATATACAAGCAGAGATAGCCGCCCCATAAAAAATATTAGGCCCTAATCCGATAACCGCTTCAATAATATCCATTTTGAGTAATTGCTCACGAATCTTACCTTCCTTTCTTTTACGAAATAATGCTCCATGCGGTAAGACAACCGCTACGCGT
>JAGYNW010000291.1 GCA_018399915.1 Candidatus Omnitrophota bacterium | reverse complement strand
AAAGGGTTGAAGTTAATAATTAATCGTAATGGTGAGATTGCCGGGTGAAATCAGATTTGAAGAAGCGCTGAAGGTCCTGCCGTCGAGAGTTTCGTTTATAATAAAATAATTGCCAATTGATCCATTGAGTTGTCCGGCATAGGTATACCCAAGTATCCCCATCATCAAGGTCTCTGCCTTTACTTTCTTGACATCAGTTTCAGAGGTCATGATTTGACTGACATTTAAACTGAGAATACTTACAGTGAGTATCATCATGATGATAATTGTCATTAAAACAGTTATAAAAACAACGCCGTTTTTATTTTCTTTAAGGTTCCGCAGCATGAAATGAATTTATTTTTTATGTTTTGTTTTTTGGGGTTTTGTTTTGGTATCCGCATCAGCACTAATATAACTTTTGCATTTAGGACATATCTGAATCTCTTTGTTGTTACTCATCAAAAAAATAAATGAACAATAATTACATTGTAGCATATCAGCACTGTTCAGAGCTATATCATTCTCGCTTTTTTTACTATAAAACAACCACAATAAAAAGATGCTAAGTAGCGCGGCAAATAAATAGAGTGAAATAGCCCAGTCAATGTTAACTCTGATCATTTTCAGGTCTTCCCGTTCAATTTGTTAATTCGAAAATGGGTTTGCGATTATTTTCAATTTTTATCGGGTCATAAGGAGTTTCTTTGTATTTTTTAAGCATGTCATACGCATCTTTGGGTTGCTTGTTTTTTTTGTTTTGATCCACCTCAAAATAAGATTTTTTTATGTCTTTTTTTTGGGTTTTATCCGCAGGCCTCATGATTTTGGGCTTGTTTGGTGAAATGATCTGAAAAGGATTCTGTTTAAGCCCCTCCTCTTTTCGAATAAATTGTTGCATATTGAAAGCATTTTGATTTGTATTTGTTGATAAAGAAGTATCCGTGATATTCCTCTTTTGAAGCATTGATCCCAGAAAAATAAATTTTGGTTTATGTTCGGCTTTCTTAATAGGAAAAATAAAAATAAAAAGGTTTAAAATAAACATGTGAATGAGAAAGGATAAAAGCAGGGTCTTGAAAGTCAAATGTTTTGTTTCTTGCAGTGATGCATTCATCAGTTATTTTTGATTGGTGGCAATATTTATTTTTTCTATGCCAAGATTCCGGCATAAGTCCCATACATCAACAATGCGGCCAACAGATGCACGCCGATCTGCTTTAATAAGAAGCGGACGGTTATCATCTTGTGCGTATGACTGCTTTAAGCTCTTTTTGAGTTCTTCGAGGGTCGTGATCATGCCGTTTAAATAGGTTACATTCTCGCTGGTAATGGTAATGACGATATTTTCATCTCTGATCACGTCGCTTGTGACCGCTTTGGGTAGTTTTACATTGATTCCTGATTGAAAAGTAAATGACGATGAAAGCATAAAAAAGATTAATAGTTGAAAGATAACATCTACCAAGGGGGCAATGTCGATCTGTTCTATGCCGTATTCGAGTTTAGAGTGTCTTTTAAATTTCATTTGGTTCCCTTTAGATATTGGATTCGGTTATTTGGCAGAGTAAATTAACCAATTCCGTGGCCCCTCTTTCCATTTCGAGAATGAATTGATTGATTCTATGGACACAATAGTTGTAGGCAACAAAAGTCGGGATAGCAACCATTAATCCCGCGACTGTCGTAAGTAAAGCTTCTCCGATCCCTCCTGCAAGGTCCCCTGGAGTCACAGGGTTCATGGAACTGGCTCTGACTTGAATCGTATGAAAACTTGAGGTCATGCCTGTAACTGTCCCTAAAAGTCCCAGTAAGGGGCTTATATGAGCGATAGTGGCCAAGGCATTGAGCCTCTTTTCTAGCTTAGGAATTTCAAACAAACTTACGTCTTCCATGCTTTCCTTTATTTCATCCCTGGGACAGCCGAATTTTAGAATACCAGCTTTGAGTATTCTTGCGATAGGGGATGGATTTTTATCACAGGTCCCCACGGCGTCTTTAATTCTGTTATTACGGACTGAATCAAAAACCTCTTTTTTTAAGACAACCGGATTGGTTTTGATAGATGCAAAATAAATCAATTTCTCAATAAATATTCCAAGCGCGAAAACAGAACATAAGAGAATAGGGATCATGATAGGACCCCCGGATTTAATGACATTCCATAAATTCATTTCCCATAAACTATTCATTTTATCCTCCTCGGTAGCAACTAACTTAAGAAATATTAACAGGCAGAAGTTAGCTGTGCGTTTTTATCAGGCAGTTAAACTTTTTATATTTACCTTAATGATTATGGCTCTTTTACAGAATCTGTGGGTAAATAAAACAAAATAAAAGCATTGTTGGACCGATTTGTTAGAATAATGCGCTAACAAAAATTCAACAATCGGAGAAGACCAACAATGCTTATAAAAACAATACTCAATAAAACGTATCCTGTCAAAGGATTCGTTTATGGCAAAGTCAGCCTTGTAAACAATGAAATCGTGGTTACGGTGACAGCA
>JAGYNW010000290.1 GCA_018399915.1 Candidatus Omnitrophota bacterium | reverse complement strand
TGAAAGGGCCATCCCTGTCTGTTCAGCGCGGTCTTTCTCGATTTCTTCTAAAAGGTTTGTAATCACGGTTTTTTCTGCTTTTTGGGGAACAATGACCTTTATCGGAAGTGCGTTTCCCAAGAAATGGCTGGGATCTTCGACCATGATCTGAACGGCCTGGAGTTTTGAGCGTAAAGCCTCAAAGTTTATGTCTTGACTTTGAGGTGTCTTATTTATGGCGATGATCTTCGCGGGTAAGCGTATGCCTGAAGGTGTTTCAACAAGCATGGGACTGTTGATCTTAAGGTCCAGAGCGAGAGGGAACAAGAGGGCTTTTTCCATGTTCTGTGTGTCTCCAATAAAAGCGCGGCCGGTCTTGATCTGAAAAAGAGCATCACCTTGCGCGAAGGAAAGGGAGTTATCCGTAAAGGTACGCGAAATAATGCCATTTTGCGGAGCAGAGATTTCGAGTTGTCCGATTTGTGACTTAAGAGAAATAATGTGCGACCATAAGCGGGTTCTTTCTTTTTGTAATGACTCCATCTTGGTACGTGGTAAAACGTGTCCTTCGGTTGGGTTGCCGGTCAGGATATTCAATTGGGCTTGCACGAGATTATACGCTTTAATGGTATTTTGGTATTCGTTAAAATAATTCTGATTATCCATTCGGCCTAACCATTGCCCGGCTTTGACACGTTGTCCTTCGGTGACTTCAAAAACGGCTTTGCCATTAGCGGGGGCAACAATATTGCGGGTTTCCAGCTCAGAGATCGAAGAAAGGGTTGTCATATGGCCTTTTAAAGCGATTAAAAAAGGATAGATTTGTTTCGGGGGCATAATATCTATTTCAACCTGTATTTCTTGATTGGTGGGGATGTGACCGGGAGAAATAACTGTAAGGAAAAGGTCTGCCGCGTCCTGGCGGGCGTTAAGCCTCCAGTCAATCTGGGTTATGTTATCAATTTTTTTTCCATTTAGATAAAAATGGCGCAATTGGTGGAAAGAATTAACTCCTGTGGGGGCTTTAAGATGGATCTGTATCTTGTTATGGTTAAAATAGCTTAAGAGTTTTGCCCCTTTGCGTATCATAGTACCGTTGGATAAAGTGGTACTTTTTATCGTCAGATCATAAGGCGCTAAAATTTCACAAAGTGATTTTTTTTGTTCAAGATGGTCCAATTGTTTTTGGATCAAAAATAGATTTTTTGTGGCCTCGTTGATTTCATATTTCGTGGAAGCTTGGTGAGGCGCAAGCCTTTTTAGTTGCCTAAGCCTTTTTTGCGCAATCTCTAATTGGGCGGCTAAGGTTTGTTTTTCTTTTTCCAGTTGGGGGTTAATCAAGCTAAAGATCCGATCCCCTTTGGAATATGTTTTTTTCGCCACGTCAAGACGGGTAACAATGCCTTGGCCCGGGGAGATAAGGATATCTTCAGTCGGGATGGCAAGGGTCTTTGCGGATAGATGATGCCCCTGGGAACGGAACGAATTTTCTTTTTTATTTTCTACTGGACTTTTTCTTTCGGTTTTTACAGGCGCGGGTTTTTTGATCTTTTCTTTTTGTGCCTGTAACGTTACCGGAGTTTGTTTTTCCGGGCGGGTTATTTCATCAAAATCCGCTTTTTTATGATCAAGACGATCTATATGATCGGGGGAGATAATGTCCTTTTCTCTGGCCAGGACCATCCGGTTTTCCAGGGCTGCCCGGGTCTCTGGGCCTAAATCTCCGTCAACCTGTATACCTAATTTTTCTTGAGCGGTAATGATCAAGGCCTCTTGGGGCCATCCGTAATAAGAGGCGGAAAAAAGGGTTTTCCAGGTATGTCGCATATAAGTGTCATCAATGCGGTATTTGCGCCCTGTTAAGGGGTTAGTTTTGTGGTTAAGCTGACTGATATCGTCAGCTTGCAAGAATTCATGGAGAAAAGAAAAATATTTTTTGTCCTCTTCCGGGATCTGATCGTGACGGCTGACAATGGCCTGAGAGATGGGATTATTTGCGTAAAGGCTTTGGGCTTCTTTTGAAGGATTACTAACCAGGTGCTGGGGGTGGGGGTAGGCTTGGGTAATGGCAGGCGGGGGAGACAGGTCCTGTATACTGGTTTGAGTAGAGGCCTGCGCGTTTATGTTCGTAGCGGCCATAATCGTCAGCGCGGCTGTGGATAACAGGACTTGGCGCGTAACACCTTTGGGGATAAGCGTAACTGTGAATTGGAAGAATTTTTTTCCGATGGAATGGATCATTTTGTTCAGCCCGGTTTTAAAGGAAGTTTCGGGTAAGACTTTAAACCAGCGCTTGGATTCTCCGAAAGAAAAGCCTCCGGAAAAGTAATTTCGGGTAATCACTTCCCGGTTTTGTGGGTCATATTCCTTTCGGATGATGTCGTAGGCCCCTTTTTTTATCGCTTTTAGATATTGTTTGTATATTTTTTCTCCAATTGCTTTTTCAGTGATTTCGATACCGGATAACTTTTTTTGGTCTGTGTAAATGGTATTGATGACATTCTTTTTA
>JAGYNW010000029.1 GCA_018399915.1 Candidatus Omnitrophota bacterium | reverse complement strand
CCACCTCAAATCGGTCAGAAGCGATTTGTTTTAAGAAAGCTTCCGCCATCTGGCTGCGGGCGGAATTATGAATACAAACAAATAAAACCTTTTTTTTATTCACTAATGACTCCTTGTTGGCCTTGTCAATAAAACATCTTTAATGCTTTTGATAATGAAACCAGCCTTGTGTTTTTAAGCAAAATTTAACCAACATGAGCATTACCGGCACCTCAATTAAAACGCCTACCACGGTTGCCAGCGCTGCTCCTGAAGAAATGCCAAACAGCATGGTGGCTGTGGCAATCGCCACCTCAAAATGATTACTCGCGCCAATCATGGCGCTAGGCGCCGCGTCCTCGTAATTCAACCGCAATTTTTTCGCGAGCCAATAGGTAATCGCGAAGATCAAAACTGTCTGGATAAAGAGCGGAACTGCAATCCAAAGAATCGTCAGCGGCTGGGCTAAAATCACATCGCCTTTAAAGGAAAACAAAAGGACCAAGGTGAACAATAAAGCCACGATCGATACCGGAGCCAGCACATGAAGAAAACGATCATTGAACCAGGCAAGTCCTTTGCGCTCAATAATCCATTTGCGCGAATAATATCCGGCAATCAGCGGCAAGGCGACATAAATGGCAATCGATAACAATAAGGCTTCCCAAGGCACCGGCATCCTGCCGACGCCCAATAAAAATCCGCCTAAAACACCGTAAAGCAAAAGCATGGTAAGGGAGTTGATTGCCACCATGACCAGCGTATGGCCATCGTTTCCCTTAGAAAGAAACCCCCACACCAAAACCATGGCCGTACACGGCGCGATTCCTAAGAGGATACATCCGGCAAAATAACTCCGCCACAAAGGCACCTGCAACATCCTGATCCCCTCATGCATGACCACCAGGCCCGCGCCCCGCACCGTGCCCACGGCCCAATCCGCGCCCGGAGGCAGTTTCACAAAATCCACAGCGTCAGCGCCGATAAATCCTTTAAACAGAACGCCCAAAAATAAAAAAGCAATGCCGTACATGGTAAACGGTTTGATCAGCCAGTTGACAAACAAAGTCAATCCCACCGGCTTAGGGGATTTCCCGGCCTTGATCACTTCGGCAAAATCAATCTTTACCATAATCGGATACATCATAAAAAATAAGCAAACCGCGATCGGAATGGAAACCACGGGCGCGCCGTTAACGTAAATCGCGAGGCTGTCTAAATAGCCGGCTACATTTGGCGCGGCTTTCCCCATGAAAATACCCACCGCAATGCACAGCAAAACCCAGACCGTGAGGTATTTCTCAAAGACCGACATATTGCGCTCTTTGGTTTGGCTCATAATCCCCTCCTGTTTACAACTGCATGGTTAAAAAAATATACGCCCAGGTGTAATACCCTCCCACCAGGATAAAAATCACGCCGGTGACCTTTCTCATGTAAATCTCTATTTTCGCCAATTGATTAAACCAATGCGCCATGGAATGAACGCCCAGAGAAATCCCCACCGCGAAAATAAAAACAGGCAGACCTGTTCCCAGGCCGTAAAGTACCGGGAAAATAATCCCGAAAGAATTATTAACCGCTAACGGAATCAGGCTTCCGAAAAACAAGGCCGCGGAAATAGGGCAAAAAGACAGAGCAAAAATTACCCCCAGCGCAAAGGAGCCAAAGACGCCTGACTCGGCTAACTGATTCTGTTTTTTGCCTGATAAGGAAAACCCCGGAAGATTCAGATGCAATACATCCAGAAGAAAAAGCCCGACTAAAATTAATAATGGGCCCATAAGTTTATTGATGTATGTTTGAAAAAAATTGGCCACCACCGGCACGCTGGCAAGCGAAAAAATGATTAAGATGCCTAAAATCATGTATGCCATCATTCTGCCAAAAGTATAGGCTAAACCTGAATATAACACCATGCGCGGATGGTCAATCTTTTTGGAAAGAAAAGACACAGCCGCCACATTGGTTGCCAGAGGGCAAGGGCTGATGGAGGTGAGAATCCCCAGCCACAAGGCTGTCACGAGACTGATAAGAATTTCCATTATTACCTTTCCTGGAGAAATTGATTCATCTCATCAATAACATATTTGTAAAACCTGTCTTTATTTCGGGCCTTTTGCCAAATCTGAGTCAAATTCTTTGACTCCACTTCCTGCCCGTCCTTAACCCGGGACAAAATAAGCGATTTGGTGTAAAGCTTGTAATCTTTAATAAAATGTTTATTCTCCGGCTTATCCACATTAATCGACTTAAAGGCCACAATATCCCGGTCGATCAAATCTTTGAAATTTGATTCAATGGCATCTTGAGAATATTTTTCTATTTGGCTACAGGAATGACACCTGAATGTAGTGTGAAAATAATACGCCATAATCTTACTTTCCGCTGTCTTTGCCTGTGCGTACAAAGGAATTGGCATAGAAACACAAATCAAAAAAAAACAAAAAATCATAAAAAATTTTTTTACCATTTTGCCTCCCTAAAGCAGCTTTTCAATATCCTGAGCGGATAAAAGTTTACCCGCAGATTTCACTTGTCCATCAATAACAAGTGCCGGGGTTGTCATGACGGCATATTCCGTAATCTTGGCCAGGTCCTCAACCTTAACAACTTCGGCTTCTTTACCCGCTGCTTTTAACGCGTCCTGAACATTTGCGTAAAGCTGTTTGCATTTTGGACAACCCATTCCTAGAATTTCAATTTTCATTTGTTTCCTCGCTTTCTTGTTTAATGGCTAATACGTTAATACTTACAATAGCGTCTTGAGCAGCATCCAGATGATCAAACATCGCATCAACTGAATAGCTGGACTCGCTTATGATCTTGATATCCTGGAATCCTGCCTGCTTAATTAAACCCAAATATTTTTCTTTCTTAATCGCTCCGGCAAGACATCCCACATAGGCCTCAACAGAATTTTTGATCTCCAGAGGTAAATCTTTTGCCAATACCAAATCCGAGACCATCAATCGGCCTCCTGGCTTCAAGACCCGATATGCTTCTTTAAATACCGCCTCCTTATCAGGCGACAGATTGATAACACAGTTTGATATGATTACATTGATTGAATTGCCCTCTACGGGCAAACTCTCAATTTCTCCCAAGCGGAACTCCACATTGGTATAGTTGCCTTTTTTAATATTTTCCGTGGCCTTAGCTACCATCTCTGGCGTCATATCAACCCCGATGACCCGGCCGGTTTTCCCGACACATTGTGCCGCAAGAAACGCGTCAAAGCCTGCACCACTCCCAAGATCAAGCACGGCGTCACCTTCCTTTAACGAAGCCAAGGCCACCGGGTTCCCGCAACCAAGGCCCAAATTTGCGCCATCCGGCACCGCACTCATCTCAGTTTCACTGTAACCAACGGCCTGGCTGACCTCTTTTGCCTGATATGCGCTGTTCCCACAGCAACCGGAAGAGCAACACGACGTTCCCTGCTGTGCCACCTTAGCGTATCCTTGCTTTACCTGATCTTTGATCTGTTTTTCATTTTTCGCATCCATTTGTCTTTTCTCCTTATCCGGATATTGAACCAAATATTATCCCGCTTAGTGTTGCCATGACAACCACGAGGCTGACATACACAATCGTTTTTTTTGTTCCCATAACCCCGCGAATGACAAGCATATTCGGCAGGCTTAACGCCGGGCCGGCTAACAACAAAGCCAATGCCGGTCCCTTGCCCATACCGGCACCGATCAAGCCCTGCAAAATAGGAACTTCCGTGAGCGTGGCAAAATACATAAACGCCCCGACGATTGAGGCAAAGAAATTCGAAAGCAAAGAATTCCCTCCAACCGCTTTAGCAATGATTCCTGAAGGGATTAGCCCCTCTTGTCCGGGACGGCCCAGCAGGAACCCCGCAACCAGGACCCCGATTAAAAGCAAAGGCATGATTTGCTTGGCAAACGTCCAGGAACTCTGAGTCCATTCCATTACCTCGCCTTTTTTAAACCACTTAAACAACATAACGGCTATCATAATCAGAAATCCAGCTGATAAATACCACTTAGCCGCGAAGATTGTGGCCCACGCGCCGGAATCCTCCTGCTGAGGCCGCGCCCAATTCGCAAAAACCAAAAATGCGACCATGGCAAAAAAATACAAACCGTTTTGCCACAAAGCCCGGGGTTCTTCTATCTCCCCGGCAAAAAGCTCCCCTTCGGCTTTACGCGCGCGTTCTTCCTTGATAAAGATGAGATGCATAAGCAGACCAATCACAACACTGAATAAAACCGCCCCGATAGCCCGGGCCAGCCCTAACTCCCAGCCAAGTATCCTTGCCGTCATAATAATCGCCAGCACATTGATCGCCGGCCCGGAATACAAAAACGCGGTTGCCGGCCCTAAGCCCGCGCCTCTTTTATAAATGCCGGAAAATAAAGGCAGGACCGTGCAGGAACATACCGCAAGAATCGTGCCCGAAACAGAGGCAACGCTGTAAGCAAGAATTTTATTGGCCTTCGCACCAAAATATTTAATAACCGATGCCTGACTGACAAACACCGAGATCGCACCGGCAATAAAAAATGCCGGGACCAAACAAAGGAGCACATGCTCACGGGCATACCAACGGACTAACGCTAAGGCCTCAAAAACAGGGCCTTGAAACGGCAATAATTCAACCGGCAAATAAAAACAGGCGAAAAAGGCCGCGCCCATTAAAGCAAACTTTTGTGACTCTTTCATGTCTTCTCCTTTCAGATAGCAAATTAGCTATGTAAAAATTTAAAAATTTTTTCTAGTTGATGCCGCTTAGGGCTTGCAGGCAGACGCGCAGCAAAGTTTCGTTCGGTCCACTGCGTGAGCCTTCTTTTTATCAGTAAGCAGAAGACTGTCTGTAACGAGCCACACACTTAAATTTTTAATGAAATCCCGCGCGTACAGATTTTGGGGACTCAAAAAATAATTGGTCCACAACCCTTGATTCTCGCTCCCAATAAAACCCGCGGCCTTTAATTTCTTAAGATGCCGGGATACGCTCGGTTGTGTTATCCCCAGCACAAAAGCCATTTCGCACACACACATTTTCTTATCGTCCAGCAGGGCCAGTATCCGTATCCGGTTAGCATCCGCCGAGGCTTTGACAATTTGGTCCAGCTCTGTAATGGTTAATTTATTCATCTCGGTTCTTTTTAAAATTTTTTAAATAGCTAATTGGCTATATAATACAACCTTCATTAATAATTGTCAATTTTTTCTAAATAAAAAAAATCCTGTTTTTAAAAACAGGACATCTATATAAACTTTAGCAATTTAATAGACGTTAAAACACTTAATATTTAATCAAAACTCCTTATTATGCTTAAGTATATCAACAAAAACATCAACAACCACAGGATCAAATTGCGTTCCCTTGTTACTTATCAGTTCCTCTATCGCTATTTCTCGAGGAAGAATATCGCGATAAGGCCTTTTAGAAACCATGGCACTATAACTATCAGCTACGGTCATGATGCGTGCGCCTAAAAGGATCTGATCTCCCTTCAATTGATTCGGATAACCCTTGCCGTCATAACGCTCATGATGTTGTTCCACCAATCCCAGAACCTCCTGCAAGAAACCTAATGGCCTTAAGATATCAACACTTTTAGCCACATGAGATTTCATCTCATCCCACTCTTCAGCTGTCAGATTTCCCGGCTTGGTAAGAACATTATCATTTACGGCGATCTTTCCAATATCATGCAACAAGCAGGCCTGTTTGATATTTTCAATTTCAATTTCAGACAGATCCATCTCTTGAGCGATAGCGATCGCAAAATGCATCACTTGTTGAGAATGCCAATGGGTGTAATGATCTTTCGCATCAATAGCCGAGGTCAATGATATTACCGTATCCATGTATGTCTTCTTAAGATCCGAATAAAGACGGGCATTGGCGATAGCAATACCCGCTTCTTTGGCTATGCCTTTAATAAGCCGAAAATCATCCTCGGTCAAAGGCTCTTTGGAGCATTTATTGTTAACATTAAGTACCCCGATAGACGTTTCCTTGACTAAGAGCGGCACACTGATAAAAGAACGACTATAATATTGCTCATTGTTCCTGCTTTGAAAACGCTGATCATTCTCTATATCAGACACGAACAAAGGTTCTTTATGCTCTAAAACCCATCCTGAGATGCGACTCCCCTTCATAAGAGATGTTTGATTTATAACTTCCTTGCTTAATCCTTTAGATGCGACTATAGATAATCGTTGAGACTGCTCATCATACAAAAGGATTGAACAAATCTCCAACCCAAGAACTTCAGCAACTTTATTCGTTATCGTATTTAATGTTTCTTCTAAATTCAAGCTTGCGGAAATTTCATTAGCGATTTCATAGAGCAGGACCAGCTCACTTGTTCTCTCCCGGACTTTGCGGTCCAATTCGATATTTTGATTTTCTAAGCTTACCAATAATTCCTGGTTCTTCTTCACCAATTTGCGGTAAGCCACTCCTCGCTTGACTATAAAACAAATTTCATCGAGATTAAAAGGTTTGGTAAGATAACTATATGCGCCTAATTTCAAGGCCTCCTGAACTGATTCAAAAGTGGGATGTCCGGTTACAATAATAATGACCGCATCAGGGTCACATTTCTTAATCGCGTCTAAGACCTGTATCCCGCTGACATCCGGCATTTTCAAATCTAAAATTATCAAATCATAATTTCCCCGACATGCCTTTTCAATGCCATCCTGTGCAGTCAAGGTTGTTGTTACTTCATAATTTTGAGCAGTCAAAGAATCATTTAATAATTCACATATCACAGATTCATCATCTATTACTAAAATTTGATCCATATATTAGCCCTTACATTAATGAACCTAATAATACATTTTAAAAAAAATGGCAACGATAAAGACTGATCACTACTTTTTAAATATTTTAAAATAAAGGGTAAATGTTGTCCCTTCACCTACCTTGCTTTTTACCTCAATCGAACCCTGATATTCCTGAATAATTTGATAGACAATAAACAAACCAAGCCCAACGGATTTATTGTCTTCCTTGGTCGTAAAAAAAGCATTGAAAATCTGATCCAAATTTTCTTCCGGAATGCCACATCCGTTATCAATAATATCAACAGCTAAGAAATCTTCGGCCCTGGGATCTTCCGCATCCAATCTTCGGGAGACTACCTTGATCTCCCCACCATTTGGCATTGCTTTTATCGCATTAACTAAAAAATTCATGAATACCTGCTGAAATCGATTCACATTACCGTTCACCCCGGGAAGACTCTCATCAAGTTCTAAAATAATGTTAACATCACGTGATCGTGGCTGAAATTTGATAAACGGAATCGTCTCTTGGATTATCCGATTTATTGCGACTGATTCGGGACGCGTTTCAATGGGTTTCTTTGAAAATAAAAGAAGATTCTCAATAATGGATTTGCAGCGCATAGATTCAATTTCTATGTGCCGGATAAATTTCTTGCAAACTTGTACATCTTCTTCATTAAGACTGTCTTCATTAAATTTCTTTATAATCATCTGCGCATATCCCAATATCCCAGTTAACGGATTATTCAGTTCATGCGCAACCCCTGCTCCTAATTGACCGACAGCAGCCATTTTTGAGGACTGAATTAGCTGTGTCTGCGCTTCTTTGATTTTTTGATTTGCCAGAAGCAGGTCTTTGGTTCTTTCTTTAACCCGCTGTTCCAAATGCACGTTCAATTCACTAATTTCTTGCCGAGATTCTTGAATTTCTCTCATCATGCGCTTTATTTCAGATACATCCCGAAAAACTTCAACCCCGCCGATAATATTCCCGGCCGAGTCCTTTAACGAAGAGGCACTTATCATAACAGGCAAGCATTTACCGCTTTGACTTTGAATCTCAGTTTCTATGTTTAAGATCGGCTCATTCGACTCTATGGCTTTTTTTATCGGGCAATTTTGCATACATAAATGATTAGTAAATATTTTTGAACACTGCTCTCCAATAACTTTATTGCTCGATAATCCCATCATCAATTCAGCCGACCGGTTAAAATGGGTTATCTCCATTTTTTCATTAACCGTAAAAACCCCCTCAGCGAGGCTGGAAAGAACAGCGCCAATACGCTCATTTTTTTCTACCAATTCCTCATTAAAAAATTTAATCATGTGCATGTATTCGGCTTTTACATTCTGAAGCCGATAATTCGTGATGTTTTTCTCTACCATATGCATAAATTCTTCTCCACCAAAGGGTTTTTTAATAAAATCATCAACCCCATGCTGAATCGCCTTGATCAAAGCCTCATGCTCTGAATATCCGCTCATAATTACCATTTTGCTTTTTTTATCCTTCTGCTGTTCACGAATTTTTATGAGAGTATCCACCCCATTCATGCCTTGAAGCCTGACATCAGAGATAATCAGATCAAAGAAAGTCGTTTTCGCTAATTCAATAGCCTGAAGACTACTCGAAACACCTGTTACCTGATATCCCGCTTTTTGCAGAAGCATTAAAAGTGTCTCTTGAAGATCAACAACATCATCAATAATTAAGATTTTTTCTTTCATAGGATCAATCTAAAATTGTTAAAACAAGCTAATCATTTGCGCATGCCTGATTTTTCCCTAAATTCTTAGCTTTATATAAAGCTTTATCTGCCTTTTCAATTAAATCTTCTTTTGATTCTGTATTCTTTGGATAAGAAGCAACGCCGATACTGACCGTCAATTGCTCATATGTATCTTGATCAATTTGGAACTTCTCACTACTGACCTTCTCCAAAATACGTTCAGCAATAATTAAAGTGTCATCTTTATTCTGTTCTGGACACAGAACAGTAAATTCTTCTCCTCCATACCGATAAACGATATCAATTGACCTCAATGATTTAACGAACAGTTGCGCGATCTGCCTTAAGACGCTGTCTCCGGCTAAATGACCATAGGTATCATTAAACTTCTTAAAATTATCGATGTCGATCATCATTAAAGAAAGCGGACGCGTATACCTTTTCGCTCTGTTTATTTCTTTTTCTGTTGTTTCATGAAAATAGCGGTGGTTAAAAGCCCCGGTGAGTCCATCGATAATTGACAAAAGCTTATAATAGTCGACACTTTTTTCAAGTCTATACCCTTTAATCAACGTCTCAACACTGTGCAAAAAAACACTTATATCAAACGGCTTATAGATGAAATCATCCACTCCTAATTTTATCGCCTTGATAGGAACATCTTTATCTGCATACCCTGTCATGACCAAAGTTTTTACAATGTTTTCCCCTTTTTCTTTTAGAATATTTGTCATAATCTGTATGCCGTCTTCTGAGCCGGGAAGACGCACATCAGAAACAATCAAGGCAAATGATTGTTTTCTTATTGCGTCCATAGCTGAGGCGCAATCACCAGCTCCGAACACTATGAACCCTTTTCTTTTTAAAAGATTCATCAATGTGCTTCTGAAATCTTCATTATCATCTACGATCAAAATACTTTCACTCATCATTCTTTCCTTCCGTATTTTTAATAGGCAATTTTATTTTAAATGTTGTACCCTGTCCTTCGGTTGAGTCTACCTCAATGGATCCATTATGTTTTTCAATAATATTATGACAGACAGAAAGGCCCAGGCCAGTTCCTTCTCCGACATCCTTGGTCGTAAAAAAAGGATCAAAAAGCATCTTCTTATTTTCTTCACCGACCCCGCAGCCATTGTCCGAAATTTCAATAAAAACATGTTCGTCTCCTCCTGGTCGTATTACAATTGATAGACGTCCTTCTGCCTTTTCTTTCGGATGGACCGACTTAATGGCGTGTACGGCATTCATGACGATGTTAGCAAAGACTTGCTCGATTTCATTTGAATTAGCCTTGACTTGAGGGACATCCCCATAATCTTTTTTCAGCTCGATCCCTTCACGAGTAAAATCTTTGTTAATAAGCGTCAAGGCATCATCCATCACATTCTTTAGGTCTATCCAGTCCCATCCATCATTGGCTTTTCTTGAAAAATTTAAAAGATTTTCAATGATTGATTTACAATGCACGGTGCTTCTCTCAATAAGACTTAAGGATTTAGCTTGAAATTCATCTGTAATATCAGCCCTTAACATTTGGGCATTAGTCAAAATGGTCCCTAACGGCGTGTTAATTTCATGGGCGACACCTCCGGCAAGGATACCGATTGTTGCCATTTTCTCTGACTGAATCAATTGATTTTGGGTTGTTTTCAATTGTTTATAGGCCTCTTCTAAGTCATCATTTTTCATCTGAAGGATATCCACATATTCCGCCTTAACTTCCGCTCTAGCCATACGTTCAGTAAGGCCCTTTTCTTTCTCAATCAAATTGGCATTCTGAATAGCGATGGTGGCCTGGTTAGCAAAAATCAATAAAATCTGCAAATCATCGTTATTGAAAGCCTCTTCGCTCCTTTCAACATTCAAGACCCCGATGACTTTTTCATTGTCTATAAATGGAACGCTTAAAAAGGAATCTGTGTAAAATCCTTCTTTTTCTAGCTTCTGAAAACGCTGATCTTCTTTGACACTCGGCATCAATAATGGCTCTTTTTTCTCCGCAACCCATCCTGAGATCTCTTCGCCTGCAACAATTTGTATTCCTTCAATATCACATTCATCCACACCTTTTTGAGCAGCAACAGATAAATGCGCATCTTCATCAAGTAGCAATAAAACACTTTTCTCTGCCTGCAAAATCCGATGAGCGCTATTAACAATAATATCATACAAATGACCTACCTCTAAAACAGAAGAGATTTTCGTACCAATACCAAATAGATCGGCCAACCGTTTTGTAAATATTTTTAATTGATTCTGCAAAGCTTTGGTACGCAATAACGCATATACCCGCATCAATAAATCGACTTTATTGACCGGCTTTGTCATGTAATCGTCAGCCCCCAAATTGTAGCCATAAATTTTATCCGTAGTGGTATCCTTGCCTGTCAGCATTATTAATGGAATCTCTTTTAAAACTTCATTGTCCCGGATTTGCTTGCAAAATTCATATCCCGACATCTTAGGCATCATCAAATCCAAAATGATTAAATCAGGAATTTTTTCCTCCGCGAGCCTTAAGCCCTCCATCCCGTCGGGAGCAGAAATGACTTCATAATTGCTGAATTTTAGACGGCTTTCCAGTACTTCAATATTAATCGGCTCATCATCAATAACCAGGATCAATTCCCCATTACCCCGAGGTTCACGCTTATATTTTTCCTCATCCTGGTTCAATTCATAAACTTTGCTTACAGGTCCGCTCTTGGTTGATCCCGCAGATGCGGATTTCCCACGTCTTATTAAATTCTGGATACGAACAATCAGCTCTTCGCTGTTAAAAGGTTTCAATAAATAATCCTCAGCCCCCAAATTAAATCCTTCAATTTTATCCGCGGTTGTTACTTTAGCGGTCAACAGCATAATAGGTATATCTTTTAATTCCTCATCCTCTTTGGCTAATTTACAAAACTCGAATCCATCCATGCCCGGCATCATAATATCCAGCAAGACCGCTGCGGGTTTATGATTTTTCATCTGCTTCAAGCCCTTAAATCCATCTTGTGCTGAAACAACGTTATAATTGTGTGTTTTAAGCGTAACCGTAATAGTTTCAATATTAATAGCTTCATCATCAATGACCAAAATTGTTTCGCCATTGCCTTTGGGAGCCTTTTTCTTTACTTCTTCTACCATTTCCGGGACATTCTTTAATCTTTCCTGCTGATCTTTTCGTCGGGGCATTACAATATCTGTCTGTGGAGATCTTTCGTCAAGGTCAACCTCAAAAGGTTTCTTTTTCATCGTAAAATATATAGTTGTCCCTTTATCGGGTTCGCTTTCCACCCAAATCTTTCCGTTTTGATATTCCACCATCTCTTTTGTGATGGCTAACCCTAACCCTGTTCCCTCATAAGCCCTTTTAGCAGAACCATCAGCCTGACGAAAACGTTCAAAAATAACGGTCAAATCCTCTTTTTTCATGCCAATGCCTGTATCACTTACTGAAACGGTAATTTCATCTTCCTTATCATCATAAACATCTATGCTAACACGGCCCTTATGAGTAAATTTAATCGCATTACCTACCAGATTAAGTAATATTTGCCTGACTCTTCTTTTATCACCATAAACATTGACTTCACTCATGACGTTTTATTCCCCTTTGAATAAATTTTCCTGATTTCATCTTACACTAAATCTTCATACCTTGAATAAAATAAGTATTAAACGTTAATCTTCCTGGCCTGACCTTCTGTTTTCGTATAACCCAAATTTTTTTAAGAATGAATCTTAAATTCAACAACCACCTCTGGTTTATCTTTGACCAACCCCTCAGCTATCGGCAGGACTGAATCAACCACGTCTTTAAAATTAAATCTTTGAATATCAAATTCCATTAATCCGGATTCCAGTTTGGATAAATCTAACAAGTCATTTACTAAAGCCAAAAGGCTGACGCTACATTTTTTGATCATTCTGGCGTGTTTTTCTTGCTGAGCATTTATGGGCCCATCCGCGCCATCTAAAATGGCATCCACAAGCCCAATAATGCCATTTAATGGGGTTCGCAATTCATGCGAGGTATTTGCTAAAAATTCACTTTTTAACCGATCCAGTTCTTTCAATTCTAAATTCTGCGCGTCCAACTTTTGCATACTATCCTGCATCTTGCCTGCCATTTCATTAAACGCAACAGCAAGTTCGCCGATTTCATCACGGGAACTAACATCTATTCGATGCGCCAAATCACCCGTTCCGATAGTACGCGCACCTAATTGAAGCAATTTAATGGGTTTTGTTAATGACTGGACAAAAATAGTGGCAATAAAAGCCCCTAAAATTAAAACGACAAAAGAGATAAAAAATATTTTATGCGTTATGCCTGATATCAGCTTATTAATTCTTTCTTGCGATGTTCCTAAAACCAAAGCTCCGATTACCCGGTCATTGATCAAAACCGGCCTTTTGATTTCTAAAATTTCCTTATTCTCCTGTTTGACCTTATCTACAAAATATTTTTGATTTTGTAAATTCGAATAATCATGTTGAATAATACTGTTAAAGGCCTCAATATCTTTTGTGCCAACTTTGTCTTGGTCGCTATCCCCTATAATGCTGCCTTCGCTGTTATAGATGGTCAAATACAAAATATCTAATTCTTGTTGAACATTTTCACTGATAGTGATCAGCAAAGTATAATCCCAACTCAGTATCGCTTCTTTACTGTTCTGGGCTAAACTGGAGGATAATGTGGCTAAACGCATCATGTTTTCTGTTCGGATCATATTGCTGATCGTATTGACAAAAAAGATGCTTAACGGAAGGATGGCTAAAACCAAGAGGGAAATCGTGATAATAAGATTTTTATATAAAATGCTTAAATTCAATAATTTGCTTTTTAGAAAATTGATTATCTTTCTCATAGAAATCCTTGTTTCGCGACCCAATATTTTATTACAAGACCAGCAGAAATGGCAACTGCCATTTCTGCTGGTTTCTTGTTTAAATAATTATTAATAATGACATCCATTTCCATAATTTTAGTCTTTATCTTTATCTGCCTGAGCCTCCCAAGCATCTAGATCATAAAAAACAGGACCATAAACAACATCAATAACATCTTTAATGGCTTTGTAATCTTCCCATCCAATTGATACCCATTGATCATATTTGCTAAACACCTTCTGAACTCCTTCAAGGTCCTTCTCATGCATATTTAAGACAGCCGCTTTAACTTTGGCCAGGACTTCCGGTTCTACTTTCTCCGTATTGACTGTAAAAGGAAATTCCGGAACCGCGTCATGGCGCCAGAGGCTTCGCAATTGTTTTTCCTCGTTGTTGAACATATTAAAGGTCGCTTCATTAATAAAACAGCCGTCATACTGTTTGCTGATAACAGCTTGCGCGGCATTGTCGTGTCTTCCCAAATATTGATATTCCGAAAAATATTCGAACTTATCAATGCCCTGATTCTTCAACCATGCCGTAGGCATCAGATTGCCTGACGTTGAGGAAGCGCTGGTTCCTGCGACTTTTTTACCTTCTAAATCTTCCAGGGATTGATACGGTGCATCAACCCGAACTGCCAGATGGCCGTAATAAATGGGGGACCCTGCATTCTGCGCGCAGGCAAACGGAACAACCGGGCCTGCTTCATGGGCCTGTACCGCGGTAACCGAGGCCAGCCACGCAAAATCAATTTCACCGTTGGCGATATCCCTGACAATGGATGTATATCCCCCTGTCGGACCGGTTGTCGGGTAAAGCCGGACTCTGATATCCAGGCCTGTTTCCTCTTGCAAATGCTTCTCAACAGCTTCAAACCTTTTCAACATTTCAGAAGGCTTTCTTAACGGAAGAACTCCCAGATAATAGGTTCGAGCCAATGCTGCTTCTAAAGGACATACGATTAAAGCCAAGAATAGTATAATTATAAAACCTTTTTTCCCTATCATACTGCCTCCAATTTAAAATTTAATGTAAAAATAGCAGCTATAGAAAAAGAGTCCTCTAATAAAGCTAATTCATCTTGACTGCATAAATTTTTTGCACCCTCAGACCATTCGCCATTACTTAGTTTTTCTCGCCATAATTCAA
>JAGYNW010000289.1 GCA_018399915.1 Candidatus Omnitrophota bacterium | reverse complement strand
CATTATTTTCGAGCTCAGATTTCAACTTGGTCCAAAATTCCACAAGCCTTGCTTCTGTTTGAGCCACAACTTTGCTTTTACTCTTTTCCTCTTTTTCCTTTTCCTCGGGTTTTTCTTCTTCTTTTTTTGGCGGGGACTCCTATTACCGGCCTTTGGTCAGTCTCTCGTATATGTTGGAATACCATTTTTTCCACACGTCCGTGTTATTTTATAAATTGAATAATTTGATTTTGCATCTGTTGACAGCCTTTTGCGTTTATGGCATTGTTCAGGCGATATTCAGACGGCGTTCTGTCAGTTTCCTTGTCGCGCTGTTATTTGCTGTTCATCCGGTTCATTGGGAGCAGGTCACACAGGTCTCCGGCAGGGCTATTCTGCTGTGTGCCTTTTTTTATTTGGCGTCTTTCCTGTCTTTTCTTTGCTATTACCGGCTAAAGGCTAAAGGGTTTTACCTGCTTTCTTTAGGATTATTTGTTTTAAGTTTTTTGAGCAAAGAATCCGCGGTGACATTGCCGCTGATGGTGGCGGCTTTTGTGCTCTTTTTGGGCCGTATCCGCGGACAGAAGCCGCTATTGTTTCGATCACGCGTCTTAGCGCTTGTTCCGGTCGTGCCGTTTGGTGTCATTGCCGTGTTTTTTATCTTTTTAAGAAGATTTCTGGGAATTACCAATGTCCCTCTTTGGGGATCTTTGCCTCAGTTTTTCCTGGGCCATGTGACTTTTTTGCGGGGAGTGCTTACGTACCTGCGTTTATTCCTATTTCCGGTTAACTTGCATTTTGACCGCTCCATCATGTATTTTCCGTCCTTTAAGGATGCAAGTTTTATCCTGACGATTGTTATTTATGCAATTTTCTGGTTAAGTGTTTATTTTAATCGCAATAGATTTTCCAAGAAGGTCGCTTTCTTTTTTGTCTGGCCCTTGGTTACTTTTTTACCGGTAGCCCAGTTTATTCCCGTTTCTTCCCGTCAGGGCTATGCCTCGCTGGCAGAACATTTTCTTTATCTGCCTTCCGTGGGGATCCTGGTTCTGCTGGTCCTTACCGCGCGCGGGGTCTTGAAATATCTGGAAAGCCGGCATATTTTGTCACGCAAGATCACGATTCTCAGCGGGGTGCTTTTCTTTCTCTTTTTGGGTGTAACCACGATCCAACAAAGTATTTATTCTCAACAGGAGTTGGCGCTTTTTAAGCATTCTTTACAAAATAATCCGCATAATCTCCGCATCAGGAATTCGTATGCTTTGGCTTTGGCGGTTAACCGGCTTTTTGCCCAGGCCGAGAACCAATACCGGATTACCTTGTCTTTGGAACCCGGGAATATCACGGCCCGCATCGGTTTGGGGAAATCTTTATGTGACCAGGGCAAGGTCTGGGAAGGAATACTGGAATATGAAAAGCTCGCGGATCTGCCGATAGGGAAACATCGCGCTTTATTGAACAATAATTTACAGATGGCCTATCAGTCTTTGATCAAAAAGTATCGAAAAAAGACAGCCGCAGAGCCAGAAAATTTCCTTAGCCATTTTCAATTAGGGGTCCTTTATACCAAGGCCGGCAGGCTTCAGGAAGGGATCGCGCAATATCAAAAAGTTTTGACGTTAGATCCTTTGAACAAAGATGCCTTGCAGAATCTGGTGTGGAGCTATGAACAGCTAAAGCGCTATGATGAAGCGGCTTTTTATTGCGCGCAGATGCTGGAGGTCTCATCGGATAATCTCCAGGCGCGGCAGGAATGGCAAGATCGTCTGGAAGTGATCCAAAAAAAGATCGAAAGCGAACCTAAGTCAGAAGGACAGACTCATTAAGGTGAAAGTTTTTATCTGATGGTAAAACATTCTCATAAATATGGCATCATTTCCTTTATCCTTTTGCTGCCTTTTATCTTCAATCTTTTGACGCTCAAGCCGGGGCACAATTGGGGCGGGGATTTTAGTCAATATATTTTGCACGCGCAGAATATACTCGCGCAAAGGGATTATGCCGCGGATATCATGCTGGAGTTACCGGTACTCTATCCTCCGGGATATCCCCTTATTCTTGCCGCAGTGATCAATTTCTCGGGGATAGATTTTCCGGTGTTAAAAAGCCTTAATGTCCTTTTCTGGTATTTGTCTTTGATTTTTCTTTATCCGGTTTTTTTGAAAAGATTGCAACCTTTTCAAGCACTTTTATGTTTGAGCCTGTTTAGTTTCTCATCCTTCTTTTTTACCTTTAAGCAGAATCTCATCGCGGATGTGCCGTTTTTATTTTTTATCAACGCGGCTTTATATTTCTTTATGCGTTTTAGTGAGGATTTGGAAGCGGGGGATAAGAAAGGTGCGGCCTTAAGGGCCTATACCTTTTTTTTGATAACGGCAGGTGCGGCTTTTCTGATCCGTACGGCCGGAGTCACCCTATTGCTGGCCGGCAGTTTTTATGCCTTTGTTTTACTTAAGAAGAAAGCGCATGGCATGGGCGTGCTCATGATCCTGGGCCTGCTTTACGGATCTTTCC
>JAGYNW010000288.1 GCA_018399915.1 Candidatus Omnitrophota bacterium | reverse complement strand
TTTCTTTCTACTGAAAGTTTCTGTTCCTCTTCTTGTTTTTTATAATTTCTTGCCAGGTCGCTTAATTCGCGCTCTCTTGCTTTTTGCCTTTCATAACGTTCTTTTCGGCTCCTGCGTATCTCTGGAAGTTCAGGGATGTCCTGCTGATGAATTTCACTCAAACATTCTAATGCATTCCCGATCGGAATGGAGTCATTATCATTAGCGAAGATTTCCTGTAATTTTTGAATCCCTCTTTTATCGCCGATGCCTTTCAAGCAGTTGGCAAACACTTCATAGGACCCCATATCATCTTCACTTTCTGCCTCCCACCGCTCAACAGTAAGATCATATGCTTCTGAATAAGGAAGGTGTTCAAGCACAGGGAAGCTCTTCCAGTCCCCCAATTCTTGGTCTTTTATAGCGTTAAATATCATTTCATCCGCAGATTCATCCATCGCTTTCATCGCAAAGAGCGCGTCGCTGTAAATATAATCAAGACTGTCTGAATTACACAGGACATATATCAAATCAGAAACAAAGGCTTTATCGCCGATTCTCCCCATCAATCTGACAGTCCAAATACCTCCCCAATTATTCAATTCTTTCTTTAACACCTCTTTCATTTCCGGTATCGGCGCAAGTTCTATTATTTTCTCCTGAATCTTTGAAGGCAGAGAGAAGCCGGCTTTTTCCAACGCATGAACAAGATCCGCTTTACTGGAATCCGGAGGATAAGCATTTACATAGGCGCCGCGCTCTATAATCCCAAAATAAACGGAAATGACAAAAGCGATAAGATCAGAGCCGACAGTAGGCGATTCCAAAGCTTCTTTAAAAACTGCAGAGCGCTTTGAAAGATCCTCTAATGAGTTTATACACAATGTATCTTGTTCAGATAGCTCTTTTAAATGCTCGGTATCATCGGATTTTGAATAACGGTTGGTAATAATATTTCGGGCCTCAAACATGATCATAGTCAGGAAATCTTCATACTGGCCATTTTTCAGTGATTGTATCAAGCGATCCAAAAGAGATTGATCAATCTTAATCTGTGAATTTTTGAATAAGAGATTATCCAAGGTCTCAGCGGGCTTTGACAAAATCAGATTTTCGCCATACTCCGTGAGATCAGTGAAATATGAATCGCCCCCTAAAGGCGACAAAATATTTTTCAGCAAGACACCTTCGCGGTTATTCGGATCGAAATATACATCCATGACCAGTTTGACGTCTTCAGGATTATAATGGCGCAACAAATTGCCCATTATCGCACCTAAAAGAAAAGGTTCTTTTATTTGAGCAGCCGCCGACTGCAGTGCTGCCCTGCAGTCATCTGAACGGATTTTGCCAAGATAACTGAGCACTCCCAAAAAGGTTTCCTCAGTCCCGGGGTTGATAAATTTTTCCAGGATTACATCCATCGCCGGTTCATAACCCATTTTAGCCAGGGTAATGGCGCTGTTACTTGAAACAATGCCCTGGCTTGATTGAAATCTTTCAAGAATGGCAGGGGCATGATGGACAGCTTGGTGACGTGACAGGTATCTTAACGCCTGGCAAACCATGTACTCATCTTCATCATTGAGTAAATAAGACACCTGATCCGCATATTTATTTGGAAAACGATTGTCCAAGGCATTTAATGCCCAGCGTCGAACAAGGCCATTCTTGTGAGTCAGATGGTCAACGTAATCGTCAAAATCCCAGAGTTTATTCATTGATAGATCCTTAAGTTTATGGTTATTCGATTTCTTGCGGTATTTTTAATCGTCAAACCTTCGGATATGTCATTATCATTTTTAAGCAGTTTCATCAGCATCGGATTTCAACTTTCTTTTCTTGCCTCTTATTTTACCATATTGATTCAAATGGTTATATTAAGTTTCAGGCTACGGCAGTTGTTGCGACATCGAATTAATTTTGATAACAAATATGCGACTATTAACGCCCATGACTACGGAGCTGAGGGAAGAATTGCTGAAGTGGCATGCAGAACAACCGGTTTCGTCAGAGTCTGTTTTTGTTTGCATCCATACCTATGAGAAAGGTTGCAAACATGTCCAATATGGACAGCCGTTCCTGAATCGCCAGAAATTTCTGCCGAACCTCTGCGAAAAAGCTGAGGCGCCAGAATTCGGATTTCATGCTATCAGGCATTTGAGCGCCACCATCCTCTACAAGGCCGGCACAAGATCAGCACCATTCAGCGGATTCTGCGGCATGAGTCGCCGACCACGGCAGAGCGCTATCTAAAGAGTCTGGGCTTTGATGATGATGTGCTCGAAGCGGTAGAGACATTTTCACACAGGAACAAGAAGGATAATGTGGTCCAGTTCCCGGCCACAAAAAAAAGCTCCCGAAGTCGCATCTTCGAGAGCTTAAGGTATCCACCTGAGGTATCCCCCCCGGAAGTTGAAAGCAAATGACTTATAACCCCCTTAGCATTGCTGGTGGTCCCAGCGGGACTCGAACCCGCGTTTCCGGCGTGAGAGGCCGGCGTCCTAGGCCACTA
>JAGYNW010000287.1 GCA_018399915.1 Candidatus Omnitrophota bacterium | reverse complement strand
GGATATGACAGCCTATTATGATGAAGGCGCCGAAACCATCATGAAACTCATTGGCGATGTGGTACAAGCTGCTGACAAATATTCTATTCCCTGTTGTGTCTGCGGCGAAATAGCCGGAGATCCCAAATATATCGAACCATTGTTGCGAACAGGCATAAGGGAATTAAGTGTTTCACCTAATCGGATTCCACATGTAAAAGAATCTATACGGAACATCAACTTAAGTTAAAAATAAAAAGAAACAATCTAAAAAAGGAGACGATTCATGAGAGATTTTAAAGAATTGTATCAAACCGCAGATTGGAAAACAGAAAAACATGTGCCCGTGATTGAGGCCCCTGATGAAGCGGCCAAAGGTGAATTCATCCCGGTTAAAGCAACCATCGGAAAAGAGGTGGCTCATCCCAACAAAACCGAACATCATATCAGCTGGATAGCCTTATATTTTCAGCCTGAAGACGAAAAATTCCCCTATGAGATCGGAAAGGCCCATTTTTCAGCGCATGGTGCCTCAGCTCAAGGGCCTGACACGAGTTCTGTCTATACCAACCATGAAGTAAATCTTAGTTTCAAGACTGATAAACCCGGGAAAATCTTTGCTTCAAGCTATTGCAATATCCATGGGCTCTGGCAAAACTCCAAAAAATTAAAAATAACTTAAATCCAAAATCTGATTAATGAAAGGAGGCAGAATGAAAGCCATCGTCGATAGACAAACCTGTACCGGATGCGAACTCTGCGTGGGAACCTGTGCGGAGGTCTTTAAAATGGAAGGGGACGTAGCCATAGCTTATACAGATCCAGTGCCCAAGGAAGTAGAAACAAGTTGTCAACAGGCAGCGGATGATTGTCCGGTGAACGCTATTATTATAGAATAATATCAACAATTTCAGGAGTAAAGGGAGAGGTTCTCTTATGAACATTCGAATACCAACCGAAAAAATTATTATTGCCGGAGCTGGATTTGGCGGTATAAAGGCATTGGATACACTTTATCACTTAAAGAAGAAAGCAAAAAAGCCTTTGGCCATCACTCTGCTTGACCAAAAAGATACTTATGAATTTCTCCCTTTACTGCCGGATATTCTTGCGGGTTGGCTTGCTCCGGAAGCTACACAGGTCAATCTTCTTGACTATGCCAAGACAAGAGGTTGTGAATTCATTCAGGGACAGATTACTGATATCAAACCTCGAGAAAAGGTTATTCTGGTGGATGGGGAACCGCTTGGATTTGATTATGCGCTCTTATCCTGTGGTGTTGTTCCTAACTTTTTTGGCAATGAGAGCGCCTCAAAAAATTGTTTTCTTTTTAAATCAGTAACTGATGCCCTTTCGATACAAAAACATATAATAAAGATTGCGAAAGACAAACAACCTCTGAACATGGTTATTATCGGCGGCGGTTATACCGGATTAGAAGTGGCTATGGCAACGCATTTTCTTATGCGTAGGCATAAAATCCAGGGTGACATCTCCATTGTAGAGTTAGCTGACGATATTCTCATGATGATCCCCCAATGGCTTCGTGCAAATGTCCGCAAAGAACTCGAAAAGTATCATATCCGCATCATAACCCAGGATACACTTTCCCAGTATGCAGATAATCGTGTTACTTTGAAATCCGGTAAAATCATCGATAATGCCCTGTGTGTATGGAATGCCGGTGTTAAAGCCCCTGGCTTCATGAATGTTTTTAAAGAACATATGCCCAAAAACCGTGTAAATGTAAACGCGAATCTTAATATAGAAAACTCCGACTTCAAAAATATATTTATGATTGGTGATAGTGCCTCATTTATCCCTGAAGGTACAGATGCACCCTTGAGAATGGCTATTATGTTTGCTTTGGCTCAAGGCAAAACCGCGGCCCAAAACATAATTAATACCATAGCAGAAAAGCCCTTACTGACTTACAAACCTCTGGATTTGGGTTACCTGATCCCGCTCATGTATAATAAGGCCCCGGGGATTGTTTTTAAACAAAAGATTCCGGGATCCTTAGGCTATTGGTTACATTATTTTATGTGTGTCTATCGTTCAGAGTCTTCCAATAGGTTGCCCATATTAAAAGACCTAATATCGCAAAAAAGAAATAGAGACGGGAAAACAAAGGAAGGCATCAAATGATTATAACGAAATTCATAAAAATCACGCGAGCCGATTTTCTATCCGCCAGCATAATCCCTTTTATCATAGGAGTCGCTTTTGCTTCAGGACAAGGCCTTGACATTTCACTTTCAAGATTTAGCTTGGGGCTTCTGGGCATTATCAGCCTGCATCTGGGGGGCAACATGTTAAACGATTATTTTGATGATCAAAGTGGCGTGGATAAGTTAACCCTGAAAACCAGTCCTTTTTTCGGGGGGTCCCATGTCATTCAAGACAATATCCTTTCTGCACCTAAAGTTCTGATTACTTCCTTGGGTTTCTTCAGCGTTTCTTTGATCTGCGCGCTGATCTTAACGATCATGTCACAAAATAGTAATTTTCTGATTTTTTTCCTGATTGCCAACATTT
>JAGYNW010000286.1 GCA_018399915.1 Candidatus Omnitrophota bacterium | reverse complement strand
GAAAATGAACCGGGGGTGGTCCCGGGAGGCAATCGAACGTCTGGATCTCCGCCTTCAAACGTGCTTTCAAAAAAAGACCGGCGAAATCGTCAAAATAAAAAAGCCGGAACGGATAGCCATACCCATAAAAGACGCGGACGGTCGTGTCCGTAATATTCGTTTATATAAGCCAGCCGATCGGCGCGAAGGTGAAGCCAAGATAATATCCTGGGGTAAAGACTTCGGAGCCGCCAGGTTGTTTCCCGCGGCCCCTTTGCCGGATGTTTCACCAGTTGTTCTGTGTGAAGGCGAGCCGGACACAATATGCGCGATATCACAGGGTTTAAATGCGATTACGCAGACCAGCAAACCAAAAAAATGGTCACGGGAGCATGCGGCCGTTTTTGACGGGGTTGATCTGGTGGTCGCATATGATGCTGATCAGGCAGGACAGATGTATGCCAATGATTACGCGGCCCCGCATCTTGCCAGGGTAACCCGGTCGTTAAAACTGATTGAGTGGCCAGAGTTTATGGGTCTGCGATCAGACGGCACCTGGCCGGAAGACCATGGCGATGATTTGTCCGATTTTTTTGTAAAACACGGGAAAACGCTTGATGATTGGTGGCCACTGGTTGGCGATGCCACCGTGTTCGATATTTTGCCGCACATATCCAGTCAGGCGCGAATTTTTTTCTCGCAGTCGGTGACGGGTCGCCTGGCCTTCCGCCCGCGGCTTCTGGCTGAAAAAATAATGGAAAAGTTTATTATCATGTCGGATCCGGAGTCCGGCCTGGTGTATCGCTGGAACGGTCGTTACTGGCAGTTGTTTCATGAAGATCATTTAAAAGCCCAGGCGATACAATTGCTGGGGTATGAATCACAAAAGTCTCGCGTTGAAGACGCGGTTTATCAGGTTCGAAATTTATCCACACTTCCGGATGGCCGCCGCGTGAATGACCATAAAAATCTGGTGTGCGTTAAAAATGGCATGCTTGATCTGTCTACATGGGAGCTGTTTCCACATCGGCAGGATTATTTTTCCACGTTTGAGCTAAACGTTACGTTTGATCCTGATTCGGACCGGGTGTGTAGCCGTTGGATACAGTTTTTATCAGAAACAGTCCAGACGCCAAAAGTCATCATGCAGGTACAGGAGTTCTTTGGTTATTGTCTGACAAAAGATGTTGCCTGGGCAAAGTCCATGTTTTTAATCGGACCTGGGTCAGATGGTAAAAGTGTCATGCTGAAAATTTTACGTGACATGGTCGGCGCCGAGAACACATCCAGCGTGTCTTTTAATGAGCTTGAAAATCAGTTTCTCCGCGCCTCCCTGTATCAAAAGGCGGTAAATTTTTCAACAGAAACAGGCCAGTTAGCGCTGGAATCAGAATATTTCAAGAAAATTTCAAGTGGCGATCCAATTAACGCCGCCTTTAAACACAAAGATTCTTTCGAATTCGCTCCTTTTTGTAAGCTGGTTTTTTCGGCCAATAGGCTTCCCAGGGTACTTGATAACAGTGATGGTTTTTATCGCAGAGTGTTACCGATTCAGTTTAAACGTCAGTTTCGTGATGATGATCCTGATATCGATCCCTGGTTATACAAAAAATTGCAATCAGAGCTGTCTGAGATCTTTTCCTGGGCTCTGGTTGGGTTGAAGCGATTGTGGGATCAGGAGAGGTTTACGGATTGCCAGGAAACTCAGGAGTCTTTATTGGGATATCGCCGGCTAAACAATCCGGTGCTGTGTTTTATAGAAGATAACTGTGAAATTGGAGAGAATTTTATCACGCCAAAAGAAGACCTTTACGGTTCATATCGTTCATATTGCTACGATAATGGATATAAGCCGTATTCAAAAGAGAATTTTTTCAGGGAGCTATATGCGGCCAGGGATAACCTGGAGCTGATTCGTCCTCGAATCGACAATGAACGTGTGCGGGCGATTAAGGGCATTAAATTAAGGGTGATTATGAATGATTAAAAAGAAAATTGACATACTCGCCAACAAAAATAACAGTGGTTTTCCCGCTCCCCTCCACCCTTTTTTACTTATTGGCATAAATGTGGTCCAAGCGCGGTCCAGGGTGGTCCAAGTGAAAAGCAATCCACCTGGACCGGTTTTTTGTTTACATACCAATTGTTTATATGCAGTGGTCCAGGTGGTCCAAGTGAATCTCAACATTAATACACATGCGCGCGCGCGGGTGGTAGTCTTTTTTTTATTACTTTTCTATTTTATTAAAAAGTACCTGGACCACCTGGACCAAACCAATAAAACCAAGTATTCGCGCTTGGACCAGCCACCTGGACCAACATGGACCAACATGGACCAAACAATAAAAACAACAGGTTATGTTTAATGAATTTAATAGAAAAATATAACAACACAGATAAACATTTAAAACCATTAGAAGTTCTTCTTAATGAGTTTAATCGTTTAGCACACTTCATCGATTACGATGACACAACTCCTGTTGAAGAGCGTCGAAAATATATACCCAAAGCTGCTGCGATAATGAAAGAGATCGTGTCTCGAAGAGGAGAAAAAAAAATTATCATATCGCTGTCTATCTCTTC